>NZ_JBWXVG010000010.1:0-31915 GCF_059901005.1 Fructilactobacillus sp. X7R9C1
TCAAATCAAATGGCCAAGGATCGCGGTAAGGTCTTTCATAACTTCGACAAGAGTAAGTACGCTGACGGTTCTTATTTTAATCAATACGTAAATAAAAGTTGGACGCCAGCTTCCAAAAAAGTCAAGTCATTGTTTGATGGTATCTTTATTCCAACTGAAAAAGATTGGGAAGATTTAAAGAAGTCAATCATGGAATATGGTTTGTACCATCAAAACCGAATGGCAGTTGCTCCAAACGGTTCCACTGCTTACATCGGTGATGCTACCGCTAGTCTGCACCCGATTGTTCAAAAAATTGAAGCCAGACAAGAGTCCAAAATCGGGACAATTTACTATCCGGCCCCCTACCTTTCTAATGACACCATTCCTTACTACGAGTCAGCTTACGACACGGACATGCGAAAGGTGATTGACGTTTACGCCGCCGCTCAAAAACACGTCGATCAGGGAATGAGTTTGACTCTCTTCATGCGCTCAACCATTCCTGAAGGGCTATACGAATGGAAAGACGGTCGAAGTAACAAAATGTCCACCAGAGATTTAACGATCCTTCGTAATTACGCCTACAAAAAGGGAATTAAATCGCTCTACTATGTTCGGACATTTACCGACGACAACACTGAAGTTGGTGCTAACGAGTGTGAAAGCTGTGTAATTTAATCTTTAGGAGGGAATTTATGGACATTAATAAAGTTTTAACCGGAAAGTTACAGGGAAACTACAAGGCCATTAATTGGAATTCCATTGGCGACGAGATTGATAAAGCCACCTGGGAAAAACTAACCGAACAGTTCTGGCTTGATACCAGAATTCCTTTGTCAAATGATTTAAAGGATTGGCGTTCGCTTGACGATGATCATAAATGGATTGTTGGTCACGTTTTTGGTGGCTTAACTTTACTGGATACCTTACAGTCTCAAGACGGAATGGCCGCCCTTAGAAATGATGCTGTTACCCAACATGAAATTGCGGTTTTAAATAACATTCAATTTATGGAATCCGTTCACGCCAAAAGCTATTCATCCATTTTTTCAACTTTAAACAGCCCTGATGAAATTGATGAAATCTTTCATTGGAGTGATACAGAAGAATTCCTCCAAAACAAAACGAAAAAGATCTATTCGTTATACCATGACGATGGTCATCCATTAAAAAAGAAAATTTCTAGTGTGTTCCTTGAAACTTTTCTTTTTTACTCTGGATTCTATACTCCCATCTGGTACCTCGGTCATAACGAGCTTCCAAACGTTGCTGAAATCATTAAATTAATTATTCGTGACGAATCGGTTCACGGAACATACATTGGCTATAAATTCCAAGTTCAGTTCAACCAATTAGGTGAAAATGAACAAAATGATTTAAAGGATTGGATGTATAACTTCTTGTACGACCTTTATCAAAACGAGGAAAAGTACACCCATTTGCTTTACGACCAAGTGGGATGGTCTGAAGATGTTTTAACTTTCATTAGATATAACGCCAATAAGGCCCTCATGAATCTAGGACAAGATCCAATGTTCCCTGATACTGAAGCAGACGTTAACCCAATCGTTATGAACGGAATCTCCACTGCTACGGTCAATCATGACTTCTTCTCCCAAGTCGGTAACGGTTATCGACTTGGTAACGTTGAAGCAATGAGCGATTCCGACTACGATATTGGTAATAAAAAGAACCCAAAATAATTGTTCAACTAAAAAGAGGTTTCAGAATTAATTCTGAAACCTCTTTTTTATGGCATATTTTCTTCAACATTTTCAATCGTGGGACGTTCACTAACCACCGATAAGAGCTGTAGCATCGTGAATACCAATGAATTATCCTTACGATATACGAAGTACTTGGACACCCAGTTATCGACGTATTTCTGCTTATAAGACCGCAATCCTTGAAAGCTATAGAACGCATCACCATACTGATAAATCAAGTGAGCAATTTTTTCGTTAATGAAACTAAACTTTGATTCACCAACATTAGCTAGTGGTGCCATTCCTAAGTTAAACCACTTGTAACCCTCATCCTTTGAATACCTGAAGAAATGAATGAAGATTCCATCCATAATTCCAGACGGAGCATCATTTCCCGACCGCATTAAGTCAACCGAAGTCATCACTCGATCACCCGTTGGCATGATGTTAGCAAAAGCTACAATCGCATCATTTTTATCGCGAATGACCGCAATTGGAGCCTGGTTTAAGTAATATGGATCAAAGAATCCAAGAGAGAAGCCCTTTTCATCACGTCCATTGAGCCACTCATCAGAAATTTGTTTAAATTCACCCATCTGTTCTTTAGAAAATGGTGGATCTAAAACCTCAAAACGATAGCCTTCCCGATCGAACTTGTGCATTAACGCCCGTTCACCTCGATGTCGCTTACCGGTAAGCGAAAAATCCGTTAAATCAACGTGACCTTCCTCTCCAGCCTTAATAAAGTCAAAGCCCTTTTCGTGAAGTAACATTGTTAGTGATTCTCCAACTTCGTAAAACACCAGGGAGAAATCAGCTTTGTCAGCATCACTCATGAATTGGTCAATCGCTGGATCTAATTTATCCTGATTTCCAATTGGTTCACCCATCACAATTAACTTATTGGCCTTCTGTTTATACATGAAAATGACTTCGTCTTCACTATCTTCAGCGTAGAAGTAAACCTTTTTATCACGCAAGAAGACTAAGTGACTAACTTCGTTTCCACCAAATTTGCGAATAACATTGCGAATTCTAACTTCATCAAAGGGTTGATTCAACCATGGGATACGAGCGTACGTTAAGTACTTGTACAACATAAACAGGATAATAAAAGCAATGATAATGCCCACAAATCCAGTTAACCAGACCTGTTCAGATGGTAAAAGATACACATTCATCATTTTGATGGGAGCGTGTCTACTAGACAAGTTATGATTACTCATGTAGATTCCGATGATGGAATACATTAAGAAAGTTCCAATAAAAATGATGCCGTCAAAAATTGCATTTCCCCACGAGTATGTGAGTTTTTGCCGATACATGCCCTTTCTTGATAACCACAAACAAATAATGATAAAGCCTAACAGTAACGTTAATTTTAGTGGAAAGTCCTCTTTCCACAGGGTGTTAGCAATGGCAAACAACAAAATGATAACGGTCGGCCAGAAAGCTTTGTGGACTCTCGATCCTACTCCACGTGCTAATCCAATTAGTAAAATCCCAATAATCACGTTCGACAACTGTCCTAAAAAGAACAGCGTGTATGGCGCCAGTGATAAGTAGAGTGGATTAACAAGAGCCAAATTAGGAATGGTCGCATACAAAATCATCATGATTCCCGAAAAGTACATAAAAATCGTAATGATCAGCTGGGCCGACCTATGAACAATCGTTTTCGGAATATCATCCAGAAAATTATTAATTCGTGCTCCCATTTCGTGGAAAAAGAGAAAGGCCCCCACGAAAAACGGGAGAAAATAGTAGAAAATTCGGTACAATAGCACCCATACGGCAGCAATTGTCGGTGACACCCCAAGTAAACTCAGGCTACCAATCATCATCGTATCAAATGACCCAAGACCACCTGGCAGCATTGAGACAACCCCAAATACGTTGGCAATAATAAAAATGGGAAAAACGTCCCAAAGATTAACATTAATCTTCATGAAGTATCCAATAATTAAAAACAACATGGCACAGCTCCCCCATTCGAGGCAGGAACCGAGGATCAGTTGAAACTCACGTTTTAAGGTTAAATCACTAAAAAACTCAGAATTACTGAATCTGGTAAATAGAAAAATCACTGGAAAATAAACTCCCCCACCTACTAACCAAATCCAATCCTTTGCGTACTGAGATCCAATGCCAAATCCAAAGATCAAAACTAACGAAACCAAACAATAGGTGGAAAGTCCTGCCAGTAAGAACAAGGCAATCTTAGAAATGGCATATAATACCTGTTTCTTACTAGCATTTTTACTATAAAACATCGCTCTCAAACTGGCCCCAAGAAAGCCACCAAACCCAGCAATATTGGTAAATGTGTTAACGATCCACCCGCTCTTGACGATGTAGGACGGTTTAAACTTGCCAGGCAGAAACTCCGTAATGGTAAAATCATATATTAACATTGGTAACACAGCCACAAATCCTAAGATCGTTAAAATAATTAACGTCGTTGGTGACTGTGATGCAAGGCTCGCTCGCATTTCCTTTCCATTAATCTCAGAAAGCACGTGGGTCGCCTCGTAAACAACAAACACAAGGACCAGGGTGACAAAAATCCCCTTAATCCAGGCAGAATATTTGTTATAGAAATCCATAACTTTATTAAATGCTTTTTTCAATTGTTAACCCCCAAAAAATCGGCTAACTTCATTCTCTCAATTTTTATGACATAAAACAACTTTATTTAAACAATATTAAGGCAAAAAAAAGAACGTGCAAAAGCACGTTCTTTTTAGTCATCGACTACTTAAGAGTTACAGTAGCACCAACGGCTTCAAGCTTGTCCTTGATGTCGTTAGCATCTGATTCTGAAGCGCCTTCTTTAATAGCTTTAGGAGCGCCATCAACTAAGTCCTTAGCGTCTTTCAAACCAAGACCAGTGATATCTCTAACTGCCTTGATAACCTTAATCTTTTCTTGACCTGCTTCAGTAAGTTCAACGTCGTATGAATCCTTAGCAGCACCTTCACCACCAGCAGCACCTGCAGCTGCAACTGGAGCAGCAGCAGAAACATCAAATTCATCTTCGATTGACTTAACCAAGTCGTTTAAATCAGTGATTGAAGCTTCTTTTAATTGAGCAATAATATTATCTTTATCAAAAGCCATTTTAATTTCCTCCTATTAGGACATTTAATCTATTTTTATTAAGCTGCATCACTATCGTCACCATTGTCATCTTTATCAACAACGGCATTAACAGCATAAGCAACCTTACGGATAGGATCTTTCAAGATGTTAGCAAGAGTTGAAAGCAATTCTTCACGGCTTGGTAGAGCAGCAAATTCATTGATTTCATCAAGTGAAGCGATCTTCCCTTCGATAATTCCACCCTTGATTTCAAGTTCAGGATTATCATCAGCGAAGTTCTTCAAAATCTTGGCTGGAGCAACTGGGTCTTCATCAGAAAATGCAATAGCAGTAGGTCCAACAAAAGTATCTTTCAAATCCTTAACGTCTGCTTTATCAGCAGCACGCTCTAAAATTTTATTTTTAATAACACTCATTGAAACATCATTATCACGCAATTGTTTACGTAAATCAGTATCTTGAGCAACACTTAAACCTCGGTAATCAACAACAATTGCTGATACAGCTTTTTGAAATTGGTCAGCAACTTCATCAACCTTTTTGGCTTTAGTATCAATAACTTCTTTTTTTGGCATATTATTTCACCTCCCAATGTATTTTGGGACTTAATAAAAAATCCCTATGTTCGCCAAAACATAGAGAAAGAGTGTATTACTCCTCGGCAGGCATAATTAAGGTCAAAAACCACCTGAGTCTTAGGCGAATCATATTCAACTAATAATCTATCATAATGATAAAAATTAGTCAATTAGGGATTATTTAATTAGTTAGTAACTAAAATGATTCAGGATCAACTGAGACACCAGGTCCCATTGTTGATGAAACTGAGATGTTACTAATGTAAGTTCCACGAACAGATGCTGGACGATTCTTAACAATCACATCGTTGATGGTGTTAAGGTTTTCGGCCAACTTGTCTGCGTCAAATGAATCTTTACCGATTGAAACTGCGACGTTTCCATCACGATCAGTTCTGTAAGTAACTTTACCGGCCTTAGCATCAGAAACCGCTTTTGAAACATCCATGGTAACAGTTCCAGTCTTAGGGTTTGGCATTAATCCCTTAGGTCCAAGAACACGACCTAAACGACCAACTTGAGCCATCATGTCAGGAGTAGCAATTGCGACATCAAAGTCGAGCCATCCATCTTGAATTTTTTGAGCTAAGTCGTCATCACCGACAAAATCGGCACCAGCGTTCTTAGCATCTTGAGCCTTTTCACCCTTGGCAAATACTACAACTGTTTGATTTTTACCAGTACCATTAGGTAAAACCACGGCACCACGTAATTGTTGATCAGCTTGTTTAGTATCAACGTTTAATTTATAAACAACTCTGATAGTGTCATCAAAGTTGACTGAATCTAATTTTTGAACTAATTCTACAGCATCTTGAGCAGCGTATTTTTTACTCTTGTCAATTTGCTTTGAAGCATCTTCGTACTTCTTACCTCTCTTACGAGCCATTGTGTCTTCCTCCTTGCAATTGTGGTTATAACGGAATTTCCTCCCACTAGCACATTATCTTTCGACATTGTGCTGTCCGGGCATAGTGAAATTAACCTTCAACAGTGAATCCCATACTACGTGCCGTACCTTCAACCATGCGCATAGCTGCTTCTACATCAGCTGCGTTTAGATCTTGCATTTTGGTTTCGGCAATCTGCTTAACTTGGTCTTTGGTAACTTTTGCGACCTTGTTAGTGTTAGGTTCACCGGAACCGTGTTCAACACCAGCGGCTTTCTTTAATAGGACAGCAGCTGGAGGGGTCTTGGTTACAAAGTCAAATGAACGATCTTCGTAAACAGTAATCACAACTGGAATCAACATTCCTGCTTGATCAGCAGTACGTGCATTAAATTCCTTAGTGAATCCCATAATATTAATTCCAGCTTGACCTAAAGCAGGTCCAACTGGAGGAGCGGGTGTTGCTTTACCCGCAGGTATTTGTAGTTTAACTACATTAGCTACTTTTTTAGCCACGAGACATACCTCCTTAAGTCCGTGTGTGGTAAATGAAGATCAAAATTTCTTCTCCCACGTTAATTTATGCAATACGCATACTAGTTAAATATACCACGTTTATTGAAACGTGACAATGAATATTTTACTCAGAATCGGCTTCTAGGGGCTTAACTTGGTCAAATTCCAGTTCAGTACTAGTCTCTCTACCAAACATGTCAATATTAACCTTGAGTTTACCCTTAGTGTTGTCAATCTCAGTGATCTTGCCAGAAAGTCCCTTAAAGGCTCCCTCAACGATGGTAACCGTATCACCAACCCGGCTATCCAATGGTTTAACTCGCTTCTTTACCCCAATCGTTGACATAACGTTTTCAACCTCTTCGGGTAACAACGGATTGGGCTTTGAACCTTGACCGTGAGAACCAATAAATCCGGTCACTCCGGGAGTATTTCGAACGACATACCAGGCTCTATCAGTCATTACCATTTGAACCAGCACGTATCCTGGGAAGGTCTTGTTCATAACCACTTTCTCTTTACCGTTTTTAACCTCGTGTTCTTCGGTTTCTGGAACAACAATGTCAAAAATATAGTCTTCCATTCCCATGGATTCTTTTCTAGATTCAAGATTCATTTTAACTTTGTTTTCATAGCCAGAGTATGTATGTAATACATACCATTGCTTTTCTGCAGTCTCTACCACAATGATTATCTCCTTTAACTTAAAGCAAAATAAAAAAACCTCGCGTAAACGAAGTTCTTATCATCAAACTAACTATAACAGAAATTATCACACTAATCTAGTTTAGGCTAGTAACTTCAAAATGGTTTGAATTGCCCAATCAATTACACCAAGAAAGATTGCAAAAAAGATGGTAGTCCAGATAACGATTGAAGTATCGGTTCTAGTTTGCTTAGCGTTCGGCCAAACAACCACCTTCATCTCTGCAATAACGCTCTTAAAAAAGTTCCATAATCGTTTCATGTAAAATTCCCCTCTTAACGAGTTTCTCGGTGCAACGTATATTTTCCACAATGCTTACAAAATTTCTTTACTTCCAATCGTTTGACACGATTCGGATTGCTGGAAATGGTGTAGTTTCTTAAACCACATACAGAACAAGCTAATGCTACCTTTTTCTGTGCCATAGGCTGCACCTCCTTAATAACTAACTAATCGTATCATCAATTTCAACGTTAGTCAATTTTATTAAATCTATAGTATTTCTGACGACAACGTGCGATCGCATTTTTCAATTTCATCACATTCACATCAGAAACCTGAGCCATTTTTTCAAACGAATAATTCTCAAGCGAACGAATAATCACCATTCTCTCAACTACCGAACTCCTTTTCATCAAGCCTTGTAAGTTCTCATACATTGAAAGAACTCGTTCTGGACTGGCAGCATGAATATCGGCAATGGTATCAGAATAAAATTGAAAATACGCACTAAGAGAAGCTTTTTTAGAATCGGGCACGCGCTTTTGAGCTCGCTTTTTTCTTAAAATATCATATAAGCGGTTTTTTAAGTTAACTTTATAGTAACTGCCAAAGGTAACCTTACGACTGGCATCATACCTAATAATTGTTCGACTAAGCACAATGGCCGCTTCCTGTTTCCAATCTGAGAGTTCCATACCTGATAAGTAGAAATCGTTCCACAACTTTAGATAAATTGGCGCATATTTTTTAAACAATTTGATGAAACCAGCGTCGTTCTTTTTTGCATCCTCAACCATTTCTAATTCTTTAGCCCGTTTCTCTTCTTTATTCATCAATTGGCCCTCCTCTTAATCAATTAATTAACACTTAGTATCGTATCGAAACGAATTGAGCTCAAACAAGCGAACAAACGTTCGATATGTGATATTATCTGCTAACCAATTTTTAATATCGAATTTACGATATTAAACGGCCCAATAAAAAAGAACAATGTGCTGGCATTGTTCTTTAGTTCAGTCATTTCATTATAAAGGATGGCGCGAGTTAAAACCTTGATACATAACTAATCCGGCAGCAACCGACGCATTCAAGCTCTGAATATCCCCCACCATTGGAATGGTAAGTGTTTCATCAACCTGTTTTTTAAGTAAAGGCGAAATCCCCTTGCCTTCACTGCCAACGATAAGAGCACTCGGACTTTTAGCATCCCAGCGCCGATAATCAGTTCCTTTCATATCAGTACCAAAGACCCACAACCCACGTTCTTTTAATTCTTTAACGGTGTTGACCAAGTTAGTTACTCTGGCGACCGGAACACGTTCAATTGCCCCCGCAGAGGTTTTCGCTACCGTTGATGTTAATCCAACAGCACGACGCTTGGGAATGATCACCCCATGAACGCCGGCAGCATCTGCGGTTCTAATAATTGACCCCAAATTATGAGGATCGGCAATGTTATCCAGAACAATGAAGTATGGTGGTTCACCCTTTGATTCAGCATTTTTAAATAAATCATCAATCGATGCATAATTAAAGGATGCAATTGATAACATGACTCCCTGATGATTCTGGTGGTCTGACATCAAGTCTAACTTTTGCTTTGGCACCTTAGAAATTACTAAATGACGACCCTTGGCCAAACGAATAACCGCCTTAATGGTGTCATCTTCTTGACTGACTCCATTTTGTAAAAACACCTTGTTAATTTCTTGATTTTCATTGCGCAGTGCTGAGACTGCCGGGTGTCTCCCAATAATAAAATCTTCATTATCTCTCATACTCAACCCTCCCAGAATCAACTTGATCAATGCACCACTGCGCCAGTTCATTGAGTCTTTTATCTTGGCCACTAAGGGACAGGAAACCAAAGAGGGCTTCAAAGCCAGTGGAAATCCGATAGGTAACAACACTCGTATTCTTGGCGTGAGTATAGCTCTTGGCGTTACGTCCCCGTTTAAAAAAGTACTCTTCTTCATCACTTAAGATTGCATCCTGATTCATCAAAGCAATCAATCCGGCCTGAGCCTTGGCTGACACATATTTAGTAGCAAAATGCTGCAATTGATTTGGCCTAGCGATGCCCTCGTCAATCAAATGCCGTCTCACGTATACCTCATAAACCGCATCACCTAAATAAGCTAGTACAATACCATTTAACTGTCGATATTGAATATTATCGTCCGCTTCACTCATTAAACTAATTTTCCCTTCTGAATCGGGTCCCCTGTGGTGTGTCTTCTAAAATAATACCCTTATTTTTTAATTCATCCCGAATTTCATCACTTCTAGCAAACTGCTTGTTAGCTCGCGCATCGTTTCTTTGCTTAATTAATTTCTTAACTTTGTCATCATTTAACTCACTACTTTGTAGTTTAATCCCAAAGATAGCGGACAACTGTTCTAACCGTTTCATCAGCAACTTAATCGAATCCTTAAAAACCACTGGTCGTTCCGCATAAACGTTTCCAAGCTTAGCCAGCTCATAGACCTTGGCAATCCCATTTTGAACGTTAAAGTCATCATCCATGGCATCCTGAAAATCAGCCTGAATTTGACGAATCTCTTGATCTAATTTCGGATCGTTATAAGGATCAGCGTCTTTTAACCGATAGTTCAAATTATCGTAAGCCGTCTGTATTTTTTGCAGATTGGTGGCAGCTTCATCAACTCCCTGCTGGCTAAAACGAATTGGCCGGCGATATTGAGTGGTCGAAATGAGAAAACGCAGGGCTTGAGGATTATCTTTCTTAAGCAAATCATGAACCGTAACAAAGTTCCCTTTAGATTTGCTCATCTTCTCGTCCTCATCACCGACGGTCACAAAACCATTGTGAAGCCAGTAATTAACAAACTTTTGGCCCGTTTTGGCCTCGCTCTGTGCCCGTTCATTTTCATGATGAGGGAACTCTAAATCAATCCCGCCACCGTGAATGTCAAAGGTGTTACCAAGGTACTTAGTTGACATTACCGAGCACTCAATGTGCCAACCGGGACGGCCTTTTCCCCACGGAGAATCCCAGGAAATTTCGTCTGGTTTAGCTTTTTTCCAAAGTGCAAAATCAATCGGGTCTTCTTTTTGGGCTAATTCTTCACTTGAAACGTGATCACTTGCACCACTCTCAAGGTCATCGATGTTTTCGTGTCCTAGTAAACCATAAGATTTAAACTTACGAGCCCGATAGTAAACCGTCCCGTCAACGTTATAAGCATATCCCTTTTTAATTAAGTCAGAAACAAAGGTAATAATTTCCTTAATGTTATCCGTGGCACGGGGATTAACGGTCGCAGGTTGTACGTTTAACGCCTTCGTATCTTCCATAAAAGCCTTAATGTATTTATCGGCTAATTTGGAAACCGTGGTTCCCTCTTTTTTGGCTTCGTTAATCATTTTATCATCAACATCGGTAAAATTAGACACATAATTCACCTTATACCCACAATATTCAAGATAACGACGAATGGTATCAAATGCCACCACACTTCGCGCATTGCCAATGTGAATATAGTTATAAACAGTTGGACCACAGACGTACATGTTAACCACACCGGGTGTGATTGGTTCAAACTTTTCTTTTTCATTTGTAAGTGAATTATAAACTTTTAACATGTCCAACCTCCTAATGATTGTTCAATATTAACCCTTCAGTTCATTATGAACTAGACCAATTGAAATGAAAATATTTTACTTTTTTAATGCTGTTTTAAGAGCTTCGGTAATGGTGGAAACTCCTATAACCTGAATATTTTTAGGTGGAGTCCATCCCTTTAGATTATATTTAGGAACCAATACGCGCTTAAAGCCTAATTTCTGGGCCTCAATAACGCGTTGCTCAATTCGATTGACCCTTCTAATCTCACCAGTCAAACCAATTTCACCAATGTAACACTCTTTTGGATCGGTTCCAATATTCTCATAACTTGACGCAATGCTAATTGCCATTGCCAAATCAATGGCTGGTTCATTAAGTTTGACCCCACCAGCAGCTTTTAAATAAGCATCCTGGTTTTGTAACATCAATCCAGCCCGTTTCTCAAGAACCGCCATAATCAGTGAAACACGATTTCGATCCAGTCCAGACGCAGTTCTTTGCGCATTCCCAAAAACCGAGGGAACAATTAAGGCTTGAAGTTCAACCAGAATCGGACGAGTTCCTTCCATTGCTACCACAATTGCTGATCCGGTAGCGTTCTTCAAACGCTCCTCTAAAAAAATCTCAGATGGATTCTTGACTTCTTTTAGCCCATCTTCATCCATTTGAAAAATTCCGAGCTCATTCGTAGATCCAAATCGGTTTTTAACGGCCCGTAGTAACCGATAAGAATGATGTTTGTCCCCCTCAAAATAAAGAACGGTGTCAACCATGTGCTCTAACGTCTTCGGGCCGGCAAGCGTACCACCCTTAGTAACGTGTCCCACTAAGAAAATGGTGATACCATTGGTTTTTGCGATGTTCATTAAATCCGAGGTAACGCCTCGGACCTGCGTAACGGACCCAATCGCAGACGGGATCTCATCTTCTTGCATGGTTTGAACGGAGTCAATGATAACGGTGTCCGGCTTCACTTCTTCAATTGCCTTCCTGATTGAAGTCATATCCGTTTCTGGATAAAGGTATAAGTTCCCTTTTTCAGAAACATTGAGGCGATCAGCTCTCATCTTAATTTGATCGGCACTCTCTTCTCCTGAGACGTACAGTACCTTTTGTCCTGAGGCTGCTAATTGACCGGAGACTTGGAGAAGTAACGTTGACTTACCAATCCCCGGATCACCACCGATTAGGACCAGTGAACCTGGAACCACGCCTCCGCCAAGCACCCGATTCAGTTCATTTGAATCAACCTGAATCCTCGGAGCACTTTCAGCGCTAACTTGTCTAATTAGCTGGGGTTGCGACTTAGTCCCGCTCAGTGAAACCCGACTCACGTTCGTCTTTTTGGTATCATTTTTTTGGACCGTTTGTTCAACCATCGTGTTCCATTCACCACAGTTAGGACAACGACCTAGATATCGTGGTGATATATATCCACAGTTGGAACAAACATATTGCGTTTTTGCTTTAGCCATTAAATCATTTCCTAACTATTTGCCAGAAGAACCAAATCCCCCATTTCGAGTCAGCTTTGGTCCCTCATCTTGATCCGCAAGTAAATAAGGCATAAAGATTCCTTGTCCAATTCGATCACCTTTTTTAATCTTACGGTCGACGATTCCAAAGTTTAGAATCTGGACAAAAATTTCACCCTCATTACTTTCATTATTGTAATAATCAGCGTCAATAACACCGATCCCATTCGGAATTACTAAGTTTTGTTTCAAAGGATTACTTGAGCGATTCGCGATTATCAACACTTCATTTGGCTGCATGTAAGCCTTAATTCCCGTTGGAACCAAAAAGGGCTTTAAAGCATTCTCTGAATCCATGATGTCTTGTTGATCTAACTTTCTTCTAGCCTTAATGATACCAAATGACCGAATTAAACCAGTTTTCCAGATTGACGGAATAACCATGTCAACGGCACTGGCAAAGTCATATCCGGCAGCCTTTTCAGTTGCTCGTTTTGGCAAAGTCAAGCCGTCATTCTGATATTTTGAAACAATCTCAAAGCCTCTTTGCATCTTCTAATACCTCTTTATTCTCAAAAATTCTTACTATTATTTTACCAGTATTTCTTAAATTTTGACATTGCTTGACAAAATCATAAAGACCATTGAAAATTAATAATAGTGGTCAAGTTACTAAAAGTAACGACTTAATTTGAAGGGGAACAATCAAATGAATTCAGCAGATCAGCGAGAATTAAAGAAACACGTTGGAAAAGAAGCTGTTAAGCACGTTAAGGATGGGATGGTCTTAGGTCTTGGGTCTGGTACCACCATCAAGTACATGGTAGACGCACTGGGAGAGCGCATCAAAAATGAACATCTAAATATTATCGGTGTGCCAACCTCCAGTAAAACTAAGCGTCACGCGGAAAGCTTAGGCATCACTACTAAGGATGTTGACGAAGTCGACCACATTGATTTAACCATTGATGGGGCCGACCAAATTGACAAAAATTTTCAGGGAATTAAAGGCGGTGGAGCCGCTCACCTGATGGAAAAAATCGTTGCCATTAATTCTGATCGCAACATGTGGATTGTTGACGAAAGTAAGATGGTTAAAAAACTCAATTTTCCACTTCCGCTTGAAGTAATCCCTTATGGCAGTGGCCAACTCTATCGTCGGCTTAATCGGATGGGACTTCATCCGAAATTTCGTCAAAGCACGAATGGAGGAAAATTAACAACCGATTCTGGTGACTACATTATTGACTTAGGCTTACCTGAAATCACGACTCCCGTTCAACTGGGCAAAAAACTTGATAGTATGACAGGAATTGTGGAACATGGGCTGTTCTTGAACATCGTAAATACCATTATCGTAGAACATCCCGACGGACCGGAAACAATTGAAGCTCGCTAATGATTTAACCGACCCAAAAATAACTACGCAACTATCATCAAAATCTAAATAACAAAAGGACGAAAACTTTGATTGAGTTTTCGTCCTTTTGTTATTTAAGGTAGGTCTTATCTAAAATATCTAAATCTGGGTCAAAGGTATAAATGATCGGCTTCCCGTTTTTAACTTCCACGCCATCAATTCCTTTATCACTGATATTTTCTAAATATTTAATTAAAGCTCGCAGTGTGCTTCCGTGAGCAACTATCAGTTGATTTTTACCATCCAGCAATTTGGGGGCAATCGAATCCTGCCAGTACGGAATCATCCGGTCATAAGCCATTTTAAGGCTTTCAGCTGGTGGCTCAATTACACCTAAGCGCCGATATTTTCGAATCGGGGACACCTGATCTAATTTAGGAGGAACAGCGTAAAAACTCCTGCGCCACTTCATAAACTGTTCGTCTCCGACCCGCTTTCTAACTTCCTCTTTATTCTGACCCCTAAGGGCACCATAGTGTCGCTCATTTAAGCGCCACGTTTTATGTTCAGGAATAAAATCCTGATTAATCACGTCCAAAACAATGTCAGCGGTGACAATCGCCCGTTTTAAGACTGATGTATGAACATCACCGAACTGAATCCCGGTCTGACCTAAGCGTTTGCCGGCCTTAATTGCCTCTTCTACGCCCTTCTTAGTCAGTGGAACATCACTCCATCCAGTAAAGGTATTAGTGTGATTTGCGACACTTTCACCATGTCTCATAATTACTAACTTACTCATACAACCGCCTCAATAAACTAAATTTATTTACCCTCTTCAATCGTCTGATCGTCTAACATGGTTGAATCGGTCTCTTTATAACGCTCACCTACAAACGTAACCACCGAACCAATCAGGATAATCACAATTCCTACAATGGTAGGCAGATTAATCTTTTCACCCACAAAAATCATTGCTAAGATTGGAGCTAAACCAGGCTTAATAAAGAATACTAGGGACGCAATTGAAACCCCTGATTCTTGCATTGCTAAAAAATAAAACGCAAAACCGCCGCCGGTTACACAGACTCCGATAAAGAATAAAATCCAGAAATTTTGTAAATTAACGTCCTTTAAGATCGGAATGGATGCAAATTGACTCAACCATCCCACCGATTTCATCCCACTTGAAACAAACGGGATATTGGTAATCAATGATAAAACAAATAACTCCAAAGAACCAGCAATAAAAGTGAAACAAGTGATGGTCACTCCATCTAATTCTCGTTTAACCGAGCAATACTGCGACAAAATACTATAAAAGCCGAAAGTAACAGCCGATAAGAGTGACAAAATAATTCCAACTGGGTTAGTTAAGTTAAATGGATTAACAATCACAATTAAGCCAATGACCGAAATGATTAATGAGATTAAGTTGGCCCGTCCAATTCGCTCATGCAAAATGAAATATGCAAAGATTACGGCAAAGACCGGATTACAACTAAACAGGACGGCCACAATGGCTGGCTTATCATACACAATCGCTAACTGGTACAGCGTCATACTAATTACCACACACGCAAAACCAGTAAACGCAAACGTCTTCCAATCCTTTAAGTTGATTTTGCGTCGTCGTTTATGTAATTCATACCACGCAAAGGGTAACAAGACAATCCCACCAATGAAGAAACGAAGTAAATTCAACTGAATTGGATTAAACTCACTTCCTGCCACCTTTAGGGCAATCTCCATCGAACTAAACATTAACGTCGAAATTAACACATAAATCACTGATTTTTTCACTTTAAGCTACTACTCCCATTCTTTACTTGTCTATTTTTCAATTGACTCGTCTTAACGGATTTGTTGCACAATCACCATTAAAATGGGCAAAACAACTAAACTGATGATCGTGGTTTCAGCGACCATCAGTGAAGCATAATCTGCATCCGCACCATACTTTCTGGCTACCACCGGTGCGTTAGTCATAACCGGCATGGCAGCCTGCATAATGAAGACTTGTTTCATCAAAACTGGCATCCCAGTTGGAATAACCAACAGTGCCATTAAAATTGGTGAAATAATGAATCGACCCAGTAAAATTCCCCAATTAGAGGAACTAAAGTCAAATTTGTTAAAGTTGATATTTGCCATCGAAATTCCAATGAACATCATTGAAAGTGGGATAGTTAACCCACCAATATATTGAAAATCACTCATTAAAAAATCAGGAATTTTAATTCGCAGTAAAACCAAAATCACCCCAAAGATAAATCCCAGCAATGGTGGTGACAAAATTTTACTCACGGTCTTTTTCCAGTCAAACTTGGAATTAGCGTCCCCATCACGTTGGATTAAGTAAACACCAATGGTCCAAAAAAAGGTCGTATTAGCCATGTAGTAAACTAACACGTACGGTAAACTTTTGGCCCCAAACAGAGCCATATTAACTGGCAATCCGACAAAGACAGTGTTTGAATTTAAAAACATCGATTCAAACACTCCCCGATGATACTTTTTAATTCGAATCACCCGCGCAATTGCCACCGAAATCCCAAACATGATTAACATACTAACGACCGGAAATCTTAAGTCTGGCAACGTTGAAAGTAACGTGTCGGTCGTAAAATCGCGACCAATCGTATAGATCATGTAACAAGGCAAAGCTACGTCAATAACCAGTTTAACAATTAAGTTAGTTGAATCATCATTAAACCAGTGCCGTTTAGCCAAAACAAAACCGAGTACGATCATGATCAGTACAATTAATATCCCTGATATACTCTTAAAAAAAATACCCATTTGATCATCCTATTCTTGTAAGTTTTACTTAAGTTATTGTACCACACGATTTTACACCACCAGAAATTGCCCCAATAAGAATAATACGGTTATATTAAAATCTACTAAAAAGTTGAGAAATAACTAGCGTTAGCTGCCATAACTGCTATATAATTTGGGGCAGTATTAATAAATAAGCGGGGAATAATAATGTCAAACTACGATAATAATAATGACGACAATCGCGAATATAGCCGGCGAGCTGGTAATCCACATTTTTCCGAACCAAAATCAGAGCCAGCCGTCGACTATGATAACGAACCGCACCATCCAGTTGCCTGGACTTTTATGGGTATCATCTTATTGATTGTCATCATTGCCCTTGCTTTTGGTTTCCGTGCTTACACCCAGGCTCGTCATTCATTTGGAGGAACGTTTCAAGACGATGGAATTGGAAAATCAAGAAACGTCTCAAACCTTCTAAAGAAACGAAAGCCGTTTTCAATCTTACTAATGGGAACCGACACGGGCGCCCTTGGTAGACACGACGTTGGCCGCACCGACACCATTATCGTTGCTACCGTTAACCCGCAAAAGCAGACCACTTACTTAACCAGTATCCCCCGCGATACCAAGGTCGTGGTCGACGGTGACTCACAGCCATACGAAAAAATCAACGCTGCTTACACCATCGGTGGTCCAAAGACTGCCATTTCAACTGTCCAGCATCTCTTAAACGTTCCCATCGACTACTTTGCGATCGTTAACATGGGTGGCTTAAAACAGATGGTTGATTCCGTTGGGGGTGTTGAAGTAAAACCACCATTGACGTTTAAGTATGGGAATGCCAATGTAGTTAAGGGCAAAATGACCCATCTAGATGGTGATCAAGCCCTTGATTATTCCCGAATGAGGGATGATGATCCGAAAGGTGACTACGGTCGCCAACAGCGACAACGACAAGTCTTAGAAAAATTAGTGATGAAAGGAATGGGAATTTCTTCCATTCCCAGGTACCAACAAATTCTTGAATCATTAAATGGAAACCTCAAAACCGATTTATCCTTTAATGACATGATTGCCATTAGATCTAAGTATGGTCCAGCCACTCATCACATCAAGTCTGAGACCCTTCAGGGGAATGAAGCAATGATTAACGGAATCAGTTATCAAGTCGCCCAACCAGACGAATTGATGAACGTCTCAAACCATATTCGAACCACCCTGAATTTACCCCAAGCTAAGGGTTTAACACCTAAACAACAAGAAACCAATTCCCCTAGTAACGGTGATCCATCCAACTACAATACTGCTACCAATGATTCATCAGGGAGTACCGATACAAACTCAATGACTCCAGCATATTAAAATAGACTTGTAAGAATAGGGCTAATAACCTATCTTGCAAGTCTATTTTTATTTATGGGATCTTTTATCTAATTTCATTTAAATCAAGACCAAGAGCCTTTGCTACTCGAGTCCCATACTCTGGGTCAGCCTTATAAAATTGTCTGGTTTCTAGGATTTGGATCTCATGATTATCAACGGAACCAAGCGTTTCTTTGATCGTATTAATCAGGCGATCACGTTCCTCTGGTTTCATTACATGATACAACTTTCCGGCGGCACTATAGTAGTCAGTATCATAGGGTTTAAAAGCTCCGGTTTCACCTTCCACTTTATCGGGACTGATTGAAGCACTCAAATCTTCAACTGGACCACCCTTACCGTTTGGTTCATAGTTGACCGATCCGTCTTGTCCTTGTGCCATTTGACCATCACGTTCGTAATTTTCAACCTTGTCTAATGGACGGTTGACCTTTAATTGTTCATAATTAGCGCCTAAACGATATCTTTCAGCGTCCTTATACGCAAACAACCGTCCTTGAAGTAACTTATCAGGACTTGCTTCAATCCCAGGAACCAGGTTAGCGGGTGAGAAGGCTAATTCTTCCACATCGTCAAAATAGTTAGTTGGATTTTGGTTTAAGGTAAATTCCCCAACTTCTTGTAGTGGGTAATCCCTATGAGAAACCACTTTAGTTACATCAAAAATATCTGGTTTGTAATCAATTCCTGCTTGATAAGGGATAATCTGAACATAAACTTTCCATGTTGGATAGTTCTTTTGTTCAATTGCATCGTATAAATCATGAATTAAATAATCGGTATCTTCAGTTGCTGCTTTTGAAGCTTGTTCATTAGTCATGTTCTTAACTCCTTGTTGACTAATGAAGTGATACTTAACCCAAAATGGAGTCCCTTCTTTATTAACCCACTTATACGTGTGACTTCCATAACCATTCATTGTTCGATAACTAGCCGGATTACCACGATCACCCATCAGGTAGGTGACCTGGTGAACTGATTCTGGTGAATGAGACCAGAAATCCCACTGCATCTCTTGTGAACGTAAATGAGTCTTAGGATCACGCTTCTGGGAATGAATAAAGTCAGGAAACTTAAGTGGATCGTTAACAAAGAACACCGGAGTATTATTACCAACAATGTCGTAATTGCCTTCTTGCGTGTAGAATTTCAACGCAAATCCACGAACATCACGAACGGTGTCAGGATAACCAGCTTCACCCGCAACCTGCGAGATTCTAATGGTCATTGGGGTTTCTTTGCCCACACCATTGAATAAATCAGCTTTAGTGTACTTACTCATGTCATGTGTAAGTTTAAAAACGCCCTTGGCACCAGCACCTTTAGCATGAACGACTCGCTCTGGAATCCTCTCACGATTAAAATGAGCTAACTTTTCTAGTAATTGATAATCCTGCATCAAAACAGGACCACGAACACCAGCTGTTTGAGAATGTTCGTTGTTAGCCCACGGTTGACCAGCTTCGGTTGTTAATTTATCTGACATAATTATCACACCATCCTTGTTAATTAATCGTTCACTTCTTAGATTAATCGTGCACAACTTAATGTCAATAAAAGAGACTTAGAATTAAAAAGAACACCATATCTTAAAATGATATGGTGTTCTTGAATTTTATAAATGATGCGGCCAAGAAGACTCGAACTTCCACCGGGATAAATCCCGACAAGATCCTTAATCTTGCGCGTCTGCCAATTCCGCCATGGCCGCATTGCTACAATAAACATCATAGCAAATTTAACGAGATAGCGCAATGAATTTTTTAATTATTCTTCACCACGAATCGTGGCACCATCCCTATCAAGGTCAACTAACTTACATACTCCATCCAATTGATCGTTACTTTCAATCTTCTGTTGTAACTTGGTGAGTTGGTCATAATCTCCTAGCGTGACAATCGATGAACCCACTCCACTAATGTAAGTTCCGTAGATTCCTAGTTCATGAGCAGTCTGTTTAATTACTTTGAAGTCTTTAAAATCATTCCCTTGTCCAGTGCGAACCAAACTATCAGCTTCAATCATTCGAGCCGCTTTATTCCAATCATTTTGCATTAATGCAGCGACAAAAACGTTCGAAGCGCTACTAGTCTGTACCTCTTGACCAAACGTAATTTCCTTTGGGAAACGTTCCATTCCCCTCTGTTGGGTAATTTTCTCATTTCGAATGAAAACCAAGGCTTGCATTTCATCGGGCATATGAGCTTTGACAACGTCAGTCTTTCCATCCTCATAGTGAGAAATTGTTATATCTCCCAGAATGGCTGAGGCAATGTTGTCAGGATGTCCTTCCATTCGACTACCAATGTTAATTTGGTCATTAACTGATAAGTTCATATTTTCAAGCTTGTTAGCAATTTTAATTCCCGCAGCAATCGCCGTGGTACTAGACCCAAGCCCCTTTTCCAGTGGAACATCTGACATTACCGTTAGTTGATGGGGCATGATTTTAGGGTTAACCTTTAAAATCGTTTGAACCACCAAATTTTTGTCATCGTGAGGAACTGAATCGCCAAACGCATGATTGACCCGCCACTTCTCAGTTTCTTCTTCAACGATCACCGTGTAATACATATGAAGAGCGAGCCCAACCGAATTATAGCCATTACCAACATTACCAGAAGTTGCTGGAACTCTCACAATAATTTTTTCCATGATACTTCACTCCTTCTTAACTAGTTTTAGCTTACCACGACACTTACTACATACAAAACGTGAGATATTAACCCGTCGCTTTCGCCGATATAATTGGCCACACTTAGTACACTCATAAAGGTAATAATAAGCTGATTGTGCTTTTAAAATTGGAGCATAACGACTACCACCCACAGCTCTTAATAACTGCTTAAATTCTTTTGAACGATGATTAGCGGAATACCCCGCTAAATGAAGATGATAATGAACGAGTTCGTGTTTAATGATTCCCACAAGTTCTTCTCTAGAGATCCCCTTCGCCATCGTTTGATTAATATCAATATCATGATCTTTAAGGTGGTACCGACCACCCGTGGTTTTCAATCGACCATTAAAATATGCGCGGTGCTTAAATGGTTTCCCAAATGACTCCAATGAAATTTGTTCGACCAGTTTCTGTAATTCATCGTCATGCAAATAAGTTCGCTCCTATTCTGGACCAACCATGGAAAGTTTAATTCGTTTTCGATCTAAATCAACACTTAACACCCACACGTCGACAATGTCACCAACAGAAACAAGCTTTGCTGGATCCGATATAAATCGATCACTCATTTTGGAAATATGAACGAGACCATCCTGTTTTACCCCAATGTCAACAAACGCACCAAAATCAGTGACATTGCGAACGGTTCCTTGTAATTTCATTCCTGATTTCAAATTTTCAATCTTCATAATATCCGATTTAAGTAACGGCTTCGGCATCGTATCACGTTGGTCACGTCCGGGATTTTTCAAACTAGCTAAAATATCTTTGACCAACTGCTGATCAATTGATAGTGATTGTGATAAATCAACTTCATTTGCTTTTTCAAGCTTTTTTCGACCTTCATCAGAACTAAAATTATCAATTGTAAGTCCCATTGCTGACAAGATTTGTTTAGCTTGCCGATAACTTTCTGGGTGAATATCAGTATTGTCCAATGGATTCTTGCCATTAATGATACGTAAAAATCCAACTGATTGTTCAAAAGCCTTTGGTCCTAATCGTTTAACTTTTTTTAATTGATTACGGTTAGAAAAAGCACCGTTTTCATCTCGATATTCAACAATATTTTGTGAAGTGGATTTAGTTAATCCCGAGATGTGTTCAAGTAGATCTGGACTAGCGGTGTTCAAGTTGACCCCGACTTGGTTAACGGCGGTCTCAATCACCCGATCCAACTGTGCATCAAGGTTACTTTCAGAGACATCATGCTGGTACTGACCAACCCCAACCGCTTTGGGGTCAATCTTAATCAACTCAGAAAGTGGATCCTGTAATCGTCTTCCAATACTAATGGCTGAACGTTCCTCAACGTGAAGGTTAGGAAACTCTTTTCGCGCATTGTTACTAGCAGAATATACCGATGCTCCAGCTTCACTAACAATTACGTAGTGAACCGGATAATCAATGGATTTAATTGCATCAGCGACAAATTGTTCCGATTCGCGTGACGCGGTTCCGTTACCAATCGCAATCATTTGAACGTGATACTTCTTAATCAGGTCAATCAATTGTTCTTTAGCTCGCGCTTGCTGTGCTTCTGTCGCTGGTTTAGTGGCTTTAATAATTTCCTTTGCCAAGAATTTACCGTTTGCATCAATGACCGCTAGTTTGCATCCCGTTCGGTACGCTGGGTCAAAACCAAGAACCACCTTACCCTTGATTGGCGCCTGCATTAACAGGTGATACAGATTTCTTCCAAACACTTCAATGGCATGATTTTCTGCGGCTTCAGTCATAGTGGAACGAATTTCACGTTCGATGGCAGGACCGATGAAGCGCTTATAAGCATCTTTTGAAGCGTCTTTAACAAAGTCAACTGCGGGACCATTATGATTACTAACCACATGAAAATCAATGTAATGCATAATGGCATTAACATCAACATCTAGTTTCACGGTCAATACCTTTGCTTTTTCACCACGATTGATTGCTAAAACCCGATAACTCGGAACCGTTTTGGCTTGCTCACTAAAATCGTAGTAATCACCATAAACGCCACCTTCGTCATTGACCTTTCCCTTAGGCTTAACCTTTGCCGCCAGCATAGCGTTTTTTAAGGTATAGTTTCGAATCCATTCCCGAAACTTAGCGTTGTTTCCAATGGCATCCGTAATGATTTCACGGGCTCCATCTAAAGCGTCATCAACGGAACTAACGTCGTGATCCTCATCTATAAAGGATTTTGCCAGTTGTTTTAATGGCTCATTTTGAAACTTTAAAATTGCAGTTGCAAGTGGCTCTAATCCCCGTTCCCTTGCAACCATCTCCTTTGTTTTTCGTTTTTGCTTATATGGCAGATACAAGTCTTCCACAATCTGAATACTGTCAGCATTTAAGATGTCTTGTTTTAACTGCTTGGTTAATTGGCCTTCTTCGTCAATCTTTTTTACCACTTCTTCCTTTCGGTGGCTCAGCTTTGCTAGACGCTGGTAAGTATCCTCAAGTTCCCGAATGGAAACCTCATCCAAATTACCGGTTCTCTCTTTGCGGTATCGTGCAATAAACGGAACGGTATTACCATCCTCAAGCATTTCTAAGGTTTGTTGAATTTGTCGTTTCGAAATGTGTGGTAACGCTTTTGCAGTTTGATCAATTAAAGTTTTTTCCATTTTTTCACCATAATCTTTCAAATAAAAACTCCATTAAATAATTAACGGAGTTATTGTAATCAAATTTATTTCCAAAACGTATCATAAACATTAATGGGAAGGTGTCGCTTATGTTGAGTTTTCAAATACCAATTTTCAATCACATCAGCTGCACTAGAACTAATGTCCTGGCCTTCTAAAAAGTCATCAATATTTTTATAACTAACCCCAAGTGCTTTTTCATCTGGAAGAGCTGGACGATCATCTTCAAGATCCGCCGTTGGGGTTTTCTCGTAAAGGTTTTTAGGTGCGTCAAGGTACTCAAGAAGCGCACGACCTTGTCGTTTATCCAGTCGCCAAATTGGAACAATATCAGAAGCACCGTCACCAAATTTAGTATAAAAACCAGTCACCGCCTCGGCGGCATGATCAGTGCCAAGTACAATTCCCTGGTTGGCACCAGCGATGGTAAACTGCGCAATCATCCGCGTCCGAGCTTTGATGTTGCCCTTATTAAAATCAGAGACAGAATCACCGTTAGCTTCAACCGCTTTTACCATCGCATCGACTGAATCCTTGATATTGACGCGTTCAACCCGATCAGCATCCATAAAATCAATGGCTTCCATGGCGTCCGATTCATCAGCTTGTTCACCATAAGGAAGACGAACCGCAATAAACTGATATTCAGTATCGCCCGTTTCTTCCCTTAATTCATTCATTGCCATCGATGCTAATTTTCCCGTCAAAGTGGAATCTTGACCACCAGAAATTCCCAGTACTACTGATTTAATAAACGAATTCTTTTTAACGTAATCCTTAATAAAATCAACACTACGTCTAATTTCTGTTTCAGAATCAATCTTTGGTTGAACCCTTAAAGCACTAATAATCTGTTTTTGCAGTCGTTTTTGTTTCTCATCCATTACTATCACCTACTCTAATTTTTGCTCAACCCCATTATGAATTTCATTAATCAAACTCATCTTGTGGTCCCATAATTTCTTAGAAAGATCAACTGGGTAATCTTGTGGATTTAACTGACGCTTGTACTCTGGCCAGAGTGCTTTCAAAGAATCGGTCGCATGCTGTTTAGTAGCCTCTAACGTCGGCATTTGATATACCTGCTTTCCATCTTTAAAGATATCCTGTAAGAGCGGTTGAGCATTAAAATTGGTAATAGTCTTGTTAATGTAAGTGAAATGCGGATGGAACATGTACACGGAAGACTGTTCACGTGGATCTTCACCATCAAGTGTGATGTAATCTCCCTCAGACTTACCGTCGTCTTTTTCAGTAATCCGCCAAACTTGCTTCTTACCCGGAGTGGAAACCTTTTCGGCGTTATTTGAAAGTTTAATGGTATCGACCATGTGACCCTGTTCATCTTCAACCGAGACCAACTTGTAAACCGCACCAAGTGCGGGTTGGTCAAAAGCCGTAATTAGCTTGGTCCCAACTCCCCAAGAGTCGATTTTGGCATTTTGCATCTTCAAACTACTAATGGTGTATTCATCAAGGTCGTTGGAAGCCACAATTTGAACATCCTTAAAGCCAGCTTCATCCAGCATTTCTCTAACTCTTTTTGATAAGTACGCCATATCACCGGAATCAATTCTGACACCTTGAAAGTTAATCTTGTCGCCCATTTCTTTTGCAACTCGAATTGCATTTGGGACCCCACTTTTAATGGTATCAAAGGTGTCTAACAGAAAAGTACAGTTCTTATGGGTTTGGGCGTATGCCATAAATGCATCATAGTCATTCCCAAATGATTCAATCAAAGAGTGCGCCATCGTTCCGCTGACAGGAATACCAAATTCCTTACCGGCTAACACATTGGAAGTCACGTTAAACCCACCAATGTATGCCGCTCTGGTTCCCCACAGTGCTGCATCAACTTCTTGGGCTCGACGACTACCAAACTCCATTAAAGGATTATTTCCAGCCACCATTCGAATTCGAGCCGCTTTAGTAGCGATTAAAGTCTGATAGTTCACCATGTTCAAAATAGCGGTCTCAACTAATTGACATTCCGCAATCGTTCCTTCAACTTGAACAATGGGCTCGTTGTTATAAACTAAATCACCCTCAACAGCAGAACGAATTGTTCCAGTAAACTTGAAGTTACGAAGATAATCTAAAAACTCATCGGAATAATCGCTAATTGACTTTAAATACTTAATATCCTCATCAGTGAAGTGAAGGTTGTTGATATATTCAATAATGTGTTTTAATCCTGCAAAGACGGCATATCCATTTCCAAAGGGCATGTCTCTAAAAAAAACTTCAAATACAGCATGACGATTTTGCATATGTTTTTCAAAATAAGTTGCCATCATATTGATTTCATAATAGTCAGTGTGTAAAGTTAAATTATTAGGACTTTGTAATGTTGACATCTTTAATCTCCTCTAGCCATTTCAGGCTAAACTATTGTTGTTACTCGTTGCACATTATATCACATAATAACCAAAAAGAAGGCTAACAAATGACGCACAAATTTCCGACCACCAACATCGCTTCTATTCCCTTTATTAACGCGACTTTCACCGAATTTATGCAGGTGATTGAATCCCAAATAGACGACCACCAAAACACGTTTGTGGTAACCGCCAATCCAGAAATCGTCGTTTATGCTGATCGTCATCCTCACTACCAAAAAGTTTTAAAAAGCGCCACTTACGTCGTGCCAGATGGGATTGGTATTATCAGGGGCGCCAAAATGTTAAATGACCCAATGTCAGAACGAATCACCGGTTATGACATTTTCAAAGCACTGTTAACTTGGGGAAACCAAAATAACAAGTCAGCCTATTTTCTGGGAGCCAAGCCCGATGTCGTATTTGATTTACGAAAGGTCTTAACCGTCAACTATCCGCATTTAAAGATTGTTGGGATGCAGGACGGCTATTTTAAAAACGACTCTCCCATCGTTAACAACATCGAAAACAACGACATTGACATGATTTTTGTTGCGACTGGTTTCCCTATGCAAGAAGAATTTATCGCAAAATATCGCAATAAAAATAACGGCTTGTGGATTGGGGTGGGAGGAAGCTTTGACGTCTTAGCCGGCCACGTCAAGAGAGCTCCTGAATTCTGGATTAATCATCACATCGAATGGCTTTATCGCCTTTTTAAAGAACCCACCCGTTTTAAACGAATGCTAGCCATTCCTGAATTTTTAAAATTAGTTCGAAAACAAAAAAAGGATGAGAAGTGATCTCATCTAACTTTATGAGCCCTCGTTAGTAGGGCTCTTTTTTATTTATTTAGGTAAAACTCAAATCGCTCAGCAGCATACTGAGCCTGAACAAACTCAAATGGTTGCTGATTTTGAAGATAAGATATCTGTTTTAGCTTAAGAATGGGTGCCTTAACCTCAATATCCAGTAAATCAGCAATTCGATCAGTCGCTAAAATCGCCGAAATAAATTGCTTCGCGCTTCTTGGACGAAGTCCCTTCTTGTCCTCTAAAGAACGATACAGGGAACTAGAAACATCTTCTTCACTTAACCCTTCGACCATCGATGCATTAACAGCTGCCACTTCATAGCAAATCGGAATGTCGTCCCCATAGCGAATCCGATTCATCCGCAAAACCCGATCATCCTGACTCAGCCCCAAGACAGAGGCTTCCTTAAAGGTGGGCTCAACAATCTTATATGACAAGGTTTTGGTGGATGGCTTTTTTCCTTGAGCCAGCATAATGTTAGTAAAGCTGGTTACTCCGGACATTTTTTCTTGAACCTTTTGGTTAGTAACGTACGTTCCTGAGCCGGCAATCCGTTTTAATATTCCATCCTCAACGAGCGCTTGAACAGCTTGCCTGAACGTCATCCGACTTACTCCGTACTGTTCGGATAGTTTTCTTTCAGATGGAATCCGGGTTCCCACTTTCCAGCTTCCGTCTTCGATCTTACTCTTAATATCATCATGAATTTTAATATAAACAGGTACTGTCATAATTACTCCTACCTTGGCATAAAAAAATCGACTAACATTTGTTAGTCGATTTTACACCAATAATTAGTATTGGGCTAGCTGGGTTCGAACCAGCGCATCACAGGATCAAAACCTGTTGCCTTACCACTTGGCTATAGCCCAAGAATCAATGGAGGGGAGTGGATTCGAACCACCGAACCCGAAGGAGCGGATTTACAGTCCGCCGCGTTTAGCCAGACTTCGCTACCCCTCCATAATAAATGAGTAATTCGTAGTAACGAATCAACGTTTATTATATTACACGGGATCATGATGTTAGTCAATACTTTTTTCAAAAAATAAAAAGCGCTAACTTTACAGCGCCTTTCATTATAGTGATTTTAATTTACTCCATCCATCAGTTTTTTAACTGGTTTGATCATCAATAATAAGACAATTCCAAACAAGATGGCTACAAGTCCAACGATTCCAAAGTACGCGATTTCGTGTCCCGGAGTGTAGAACTTAACGATTTGTGAGTTAACCGCCTGACCAGCAGCATCCGCTAAGAACCACATACTCATCATCTGTGATTCAAATGCTTTCGGAGCAAGTTTGGTAGTAACGGAAAGCCCAATTGGTGAAATCAACATTTCGGCAATTTCAACAATGGCCCAACTACCAATTAGCCATAGTGGGCTAACTTTAGCTGATGAACCAAATAGGAAAATTGGAATCATCATAAATAAGTACGAAAATCCAGCGAAAAACATTCCCCACGTAAACTTAACTGGAGAGCTGGGCTCTTCTTTTCTTTTAGCCAGATATGTCCATAAGAATGCAAACAGTGGTGTGTACAGCATAATGAACAACGGGTTAAGTGACTGATACCAAGTAGCATTAATGTGCAAAAATCCAAGGTTATTGTTAGTTTGATTTTCAGCAAACAAAGCCAAAACAACGGAGCCCTGTTCCTCAATGGCCCAGAATACCGCAGCAGCGATAAATAATGGAATATAGGCAAGAACCCGTGAATGTTCTGTCTTAGTAACCTTCTTACTTCTCAAAATAACAACGAAGTAAATAATTGGGGTTAAAATTGCGATAATACTCAATAGTAGAACAAAGTTGTCAATGCTCAAAACCTTGAAATACCACATTCCCGCGATAATAACGGCAAATACAGCTAAGCCACCAATAATTTCAAGAACTAAACGATTCAAATCATCTGGTTCTAAGGGATCACTTGGATATAAGCCATCGATACTCAAAGTCTTTTTACCACTGAAGTAGTAGTAAATTAAAGCAAAGAACATTCCGATAGCGGCAAGTGAGAAACCAGCATGGAAATTAAAGTCCATTCCAACGGTCCCAACTAAGATTGGAGCAATGAAAGATCCTAGATTAATACCGAAAACAAAAATGGTAAATCCTGTATCACGTCTTGGATCATTTTCACCATACAAGGCACCAACCATTTCTGAAACATTTGGCTTCAATAGTCCAGTACCAACGGTGATTAAGACAATGGAAATAAATAGCGCTCCGGCACCAAATGGTAACGACAGTACCACGTGCCCAAACATAATTAAAATTCCACCATACAGAACGGTCTTTCGACTCCCCCAGACACGATCACTTAGATAACCACCTAACACCGACGTTAGAAATACTAGTGAACCGTAAATTGCCATAACTGAAGCTGCAGTGGTTGGAGAAAATCCTAATCCACCCTTGGCGACTGAGAAATACATGTAGTATAAAAGAATTGCACGCATCCCGTAGTAACTGAATCGTTCCCACATTTCAGTGAAGAACAGTGTTTGCAACCCTTTTGGTTGCCCAAAGAACGCATGGTCGAGACTCTTCTCGCCTTGTCCGTTCATAAAATCTCCTCCTGTCAATCTTTTAACAATTATCAGAAATAATACCATTCTTGATTTTCATTTACAATCATATCTCGACAAAAAGTTTGTTAGAATAGTGATTATCAAGGAAAAGGAAGTGGATAATACATTGTTCAAGGAATTTAAAGAATTTATATCACGAGGGAATGTGGTTGACATGGCCGTCGGAATTATCATCGGGTCTGCCTTCACTTCGATCGTGACTTCATTGGTTAATAACATTTTTAACCCGTTTATTGGACTGTTCTTAGGAAAAATCGATCTTTCATCACTTGCCATCACCGTTGGAAAAGCAAAGATAAAATATGGCTTATTTCTAAACTCAGTCATCAATTTCCTGCTGATTGCTTTCATCGTCTTTTTATTGGTCAAATTTATCAACAAATTAACTAATAAAAATCAAAAAAAGCAAGAAAAGAAGGCTCAAGAACCGAGCCTTACTGATCAATATCTAGCTGAAATTGTTAAACTGCTTAAAAAGTAATTCCTTAATCACACCAACGCTCTGTTGGTGTTTTTTTATAGCATATCTAGGTATCTGTCGCGTTCCCATTGAGAAACGTTTTGTCTGTAAGCATTCCATTCCATGTTCTTTGCATCCAAGTAATTTTGATACATGTGAGGTCCCATGGCTTTCTTCATAAGTGGATCAGCTTCATATGCTTTAAGCGCATTATGAAGGGTGGAAGGTAAGTTTTCAATATGATCTAATTTTCGTTCCTTGCCATCCATATGATAGATATTACGGTCAATTGGTTCACCTGGTTCAATTTTGTTTTTAATACCATCTAAACCAGCTTCAAGAATTGATGCAATTGCTAAGTATGGGTTAGCTGAAGGATCAACACTTCGAAGTTCAAGGCGGGTGCTAAGACCACGGCTAGCAGGAACTCTAACTAATGGTGAACGGTTAGATGCCGACCATGCCACATAGACCGGTGCTTCAAAGCCAGGAACTAGTCGCTTGTAAGAATTAACGATTGGGTTACATACGGCAGTTAATGCTTTAGCGTGCTTCAAAAGTCCTCCTAAGAAGTAGTAAGCCGTTTGTGATAATTCCAGGTCACCATCTTTATCATAAAAGACGTTGTCACCATCTTTATCAAACAATGACATGTTGATGTGCATCCCAGATCCATTGATACCATTCAGTGGCTTTGGCATGAAAGTGGCGTATAATCCATACTTTCTAGCAACTGTTTTTACAACTAACTTAAAGGTTTGAATATGATCTGCCGTAACCACGGCGTTGTCGTACTGAAAATCAATTTCATGTTGTCCAGATGCTACTTCATGGTGAGAGGCCTCAACTCGAAAGCCCATATTTTCTAATTCAAGAACCATATCACGACGAATATTGGCTGCCAAATCCATTGGTGCCAAATCAAAGTAACTTCCGTGATCATTCAATTCAGTGGTTGGATTGCCCTTATCGTCCATTTTGAACAAGAAGAATTCAGGTTCTGGGCCAATGTTAAAGTTAGAAAAGCCCATTTCTTTCATTTCATCCAGAACACGCATTAAATTATTTCTTGGATCACCAACGAACACCTCGCCATCTGATGTATGAACACTACATGTCAGACGAGCAACCTTACCGTGTTCGTCACCCCATGGGAAGACCATCCACGTTGAAAGATCAGGGATCAGGTACATATCACTTTCCTCAATGCGTACGAAACCATCAATTGAAGATCCATCAAACATAATCTTACCATCTAAAACCTTGTTTAGTTGGTTAACGGGTACCTCAACGTTTTTGATGCTGCCCATCAAGTCAGTAAACATTAGTCGAATAAATCGGACGTCTTCATCTTTCACCATTTGGCGAATGTCGTCTTTTGTATAATCATGTACCATAAGTAGTCTCCTTATTTTAAATACTTACCCTGTTGCTTTAAATCAGAATCATCATACAAGCGTCCAGCTTTTAAAATATCGTCTTTCAAGTATTCGCGGACATCTTCATCACTAAGTGATTTATCACCACTATGTAAAAGTTTTCGACGCCGTTGTTTCTCAAATACTCTTTTAACCTGAGCAATTGTCATTCCTTCAATAAGATAGTTGTGAATCTCAAGAATTTGGTCCACATTATCTAATGAATACAAACGTCGGTTTCCTGATGTTCGTTTAGAATGAACAAGACCATGATCATCGTAATACCTTATTTGTCTGGATGATAAGGAAGTAAGCTTCATAACCGTTCCCATTGGCAGAACCGCTAAAGATTTCCTCAGTACTTTTTCACTCATACGCATATCTCCTTGATATGACACCATTCTATTCGTTATTGATATAAGCGTCAACAACCTATGTTATGAAATGTAACACTGATCTAAGTTTAACATAAAACTTGCAATATAAAAAAAGACACAAGAAATAAATTCTTGTGTCTTCATGTATGTATGTGCATATTCAAGCACACCATTAGATTCTATTCACCCGTTATCTGCTATGCCAAAGATTTAATCATCATTAAGAATGAATAAAAGATTTATGCCGGCTGCAGG
>NZ_JBWXVG010000011.1:0-31910 GCF_059901005.1 Fructilactobacillus sp. X7R9C1
TCGGGAAGTAGCTCAGCTTGGTAGAGCACCTGGTTTGGGACCAGGGGGTCGCAGGTTCGAATCCTGTCTTCCCGATTAGATACTTTTATGTATCTTAAATCGCGGTGTAGCTCAGCTGGCTAGAGCGTCCGGTTCATACCCGGGAGGTCGGGGGTTCGATCCCCTCTGCCGCGATTAGGTCTTGGACCTTTAGCTCAGTTGGTTAGAGCAGACGGCTCATAACCGTCCGGTCGTAGGTTCGAGTCCTACAAGGTCCATCCGAACGCTGTTTGGTGGGCGTTGAGGTTTATTGACTTATATGTTACAATTACTTTGTTGTTTTTGGAGGATTACCCAAGTCTGGCTGAAGGGAACGGTCTTGAAAACCGTCAGGCGAGTCAAATCGCGCGAGAGTTCGAATCTCTCATCCTCCTTTATATTATCGCGGGATAGAGCAGTCTGGTAGCTCGTCGGGCTCATAACCCGGAGGTCGTTGGTTCAAATCCAGCTCCCGCAATTTTGGTTCGTTGGTCTAGTTGGTTCAGGACGCCTGCCTGTCACGCAGGAGATCACGAGTTCGAGTCTCGTACGAACCGCTTAAATGGCTCGGTAGCTCAGTTGGTAGAGCAACGGATTGAAGCTCCGTGTGTCGGCAGTTCGATTCTGTCCCGCGCCACTTAATTTAATATTTTTTATGCGGGTGTAGTTTAGTGGTAAAACCGTAGCCTTCCAAGCTACTGTCGCGAGTCCGATTCTCGTCACCCGCTTTTATTTGTTTTATTTGGGTCTATAGCTCAGTCGGTTTAGAGCGCACGCCTGATAAGCGTGAGGTCGATGGTTCGAGTCCACCTAGACCCATTGGAGAAGTACTCAAGTGGCTGAAGAGGCGCCCCTGCTAAGGGTGTAGGTCGCGCAAGCGGCGCGAGAGTTCGAATCTCTCCTTCTCCGTTTATTATGACCCGTTGGTCAAGTGGTTTAAGACACTGCCCTTTCACGGCAGTAACATGGGTTCGAATCCCGTACGGGTCATCATTATTTTTACTATATAATTATCGCGGGATAGAGCAGTCTGGTAGCTCGTCGGGCTCATAACCCGGAGGTCGTTGGTTCAAATCCAGCTCCCGCAATTTTGGTTCGTTGGTCTAGTTGGTTTAGGACGCCTGCCTGTCACGCAGGAGATCACGAGTTCGAGTCTCGTACGAACCGTATCATTATCATATAAAAAAAGAGATGAATAATTCATCTCTTTTTTTATATCTATTAATTATTTGTTGGTGCAACCCGTTGATAACTAGCTGAGCGGTAATCAATGTTAGGATCGTTTTTGAATTTAGAAACAATACTTTCAGGACGATTAGCCCAATCATTGTATGCGTATGCTCCACGCCACAAAGTGAGAATAATACGTTTAGTATGATCTTTTGAATCTGACATATAGTATCCAGAAAACATCCCACTTGGTAATTCAGGACTACTCATGAAGGTGTTCATGTTTGCATCTAAAACTTTACGTTGGTCATCTGATGGTGAAAGTTCTACATAATTAATGAAATAACTCCAGTTGTCTTCGCCAACGTGTGAAAGGACGTCATAAGTGATGGGACTTTTGAAAATTGATTCCTTTCCACTGTAATCCAGGAGCTGGAGGCCTGAATCATTATTGTTGGTGGAGAATAGTGCTAAATCCCTTTCAGGATTACTTTTCATGATGTGCACTAATACATTCTTCGTGCCAAATGTTACAGAAATTTGTCTTATCATATTATTAACTTCCTTTTGATGTAAATTGCTTCATAATTAGTTTAGAATAAATCCTAATGAGTTAAAAGGAAAATGTCCTAATTTTTGGAAATGGGGGATAAAAATGAAACTTACGGTTTTAGGTGATTATGGTGGTTATCCTTATGATGGAATTGGTACTAGTGGATATTTAGTTACTAGCGGTAACTTTAATTTGTTAATTGACTGTGGGAGCGGAGTAATGCTTTCATTAGAAAGGGTTTTAGATCCACTAAAATTAAATGCAGTTATCTTGTCACATTATCATGCAGATCACATCGCAGATGTTGGGGTGTTACAGTACTATTGGCAGTTACATGATAAACGTTATGACACCGATGTTTTGCCAATTTACGGAAACACAGCTGATCAGATTCATTACAACCAGTTAGATTGGCCCAATTCGACTGAGAAAGAACCCTTTAGTGCTGATAGTGAACTTGAAGTGGGACCATTTACAGTCACATTTTTAAAGACGATTCATCCCGTGCCAGCCTTTGCGATGAAGATTGTTGAACGATCATCTGGAAAAGTATTGAGTTATACAGCTGATACACGTTATTTTGATGGTCTAATTAATTTTGTTAAGAACTCTGATATGTTAATATCAGATACGAATTTCTTTGAGGACGTGGATGGTGAATTGTGGCATATGACTTCTAAACAGTCGGGTCACTTAGCTCGATTGTCAGATAGTAAGAACCTGTTAATAAGTCATCTCCCTCAAAGTGGTAGTCACGTAAAATTGTTACAGCAAGCACAACAAGCCGCTGGTAAAAAGGTTAATGTTGAATTGCCTAAAATAAGAAAGGCAATTAGGATTTAGGAGGCGATTCGTTTTATGAAATTCCATCGTGTTAATAAAGATACAATCCGTGTATTGATTAACAAGGAAGACTTAAAAAAACATGGAATTGGAATGCTTGATCTTTTAGGGAATCGAGAAAAATGTGAACAATTTTTCTATAGCATTCTTGATGAAGCTGACGTTGAAAAAGACTTTACGGATACAGATACGGTTTTGTTTCAAATTCTTCCTAGCCAAGATGGATTAGAGTTATTTATTAGTAAAGATAAGAATATTTCAAATCAAATTGGTGATAATGGTGGGATGTTACCTCCATTAAATGAAAATAGGAAGCAACGAACCAGAAAAAACGTTAATGATATTCGCAAGATGTATGATATCTTTGATAAAAAGACTGGTAAACGACTAATTCCAATCAAATTCAATTCATTTGATGATTTAATTGGTCTTGCCAATAAATGGAAAGAAGTTACTCCCCGCCATTCAGTAGAATTAAAAACTGATTTGTATCAATATCAAAATTCGTATATTATTATGTTTAGATACTATTTGAATGGTCAATACGATAGTGAGGGTAATTCTAATCTTGATGACCTTAATCATATGATTAATGATGAAATGGGAATTGTTTATGAGTATGGGAAAATTGCACCACTGACTGAAGACAAATTAAAGAAGTATGGTAAGCAAATTACGGTTGGTGATGCACTTGAAACAATTGCATATTATTTTAAGTAAAAAGATTCGCATTTAGCGAATCTTTTTTCGTATATTGCGAAGGGTCTTTTTTATGTTAATGGCTTTAGAAAATGGAAAGCTAATTATGGCACGAGATGCCAAAAGGAATCATAAATATTATTGCTGTGATTGTGGTGAATTGGTGGTTTTGAAAAAAGGTATTAATAAAATTCCACATTTTGCTCATCAAGCAAATTCGAAGTGTAAAACGGGAGCCGGTGAATCTTATGCGCATACACTTGGCAAAGACATCATATTAAACTCGTTACCATGTGATGCTGATGTAGAGGTATATTTACCAGCTTTAAAACAACGAGCGGATATTCTTTTGAGTAATATGGCAATTGAGTATCAATGCAGCCCTATTAGCTTTAAACAGTTGAGTAAGCGGGTAGCTGGTTACCATTCAATTGGCTTGGAATCTTCTTGGATTTTGGGAATGAAATATTATAAAAAGAAGGTTTCGAGTCCTTCGGTACTTCAATTCATTAGATATCATAAAAACACGGGGTACTATCTTGTTTATATGAATTCTTTTAGATCACGATATTTTATCCGCTACCAAATTCATCAAGTTGATGGGGTCTATCGTTACCGAGAGAAGTCATTTAAACGCTGGTATTCAATGTTTGAATTTTTTAACAAAAAGCAATCTGATAAATTAAAGCAGCCCAATTTAATCAAAGTATGTAAACAAATTGAGAAGAAAGTTCGCTATCGTGATCAGGGAATGATGGCATTACAGGAATACTGTTACCTAAATGGAAAGACGGTGACTGGATGTCCACTTATTTGTCATCATTATCGGATGTTGCCTCCAGTTTTTGGTCACCAGTGGTTGACTTGGGAAATAATTTTCATCTGTGAACTAAAAAAGTGGGTTGGTAAAAGTATTTTTCAATTTATGGATAAAGTATATCAAGAAAGCCATTTTGCTGATCCAAATGATCAATTTGTTTTTCTAACCAGTGTTGAAAATGTAAGGAAGGCTTATATTCAAAGATTTGTGGCTTGTTTGATTCATAATAAGCTGTTGGTGATTGATGATGGAAAGATTGAACGAGTTGAAGAATTTACATGGTATAGAGATGTTTATGCTAAGATAAGCATGATTAAGAAACGTTCATGAAATGGAGATTGTAAAATGTCAAAGATAAATGATTTGCCAAATCGAAACGAGGTTCCAAAAGAATTAACTTGGGATTTGACTACTGTGTATAAGGATCATGCGGAGTTTGAACGAGCATATAGTGAAGTTAGTGATTTAGTTGGAAGAGTTAGTCAATTAAAAGGGCAACTTGGCTTAAATAGTGAATCGCTTTTAAGTGTAATTAGGCAAGTATTGGACTTGAATCGAAAATATGAAAAATTATATGTTTATGCTCAGTCAGCTAGTGATGTTGATACTACTAATAATGAATTACAGAGTGACATGGACCGGGTTGAAAAACTAGGAAGTAAGGTGGGACAATCACAGTCTTGGTTAGAACCCGAAATCATTTCCTTAGGGTCTGAAAGCATCGAACAGTTTATTAGGGAAAATCCAAAGTTGGAAGAATATCGAAGATTTTTTGATAAGATTTTAGTTAATCAGGATCATGTTTTACCTGAGGACCAAGAAAAGTTGATGGCTAGGGCTTCAACAATTTTTGAGGCACCCGAAAAGACATTTGGAATCTTAGATAGTTCTGACCTTAAATTTCCTCAGGTGGATGATGGGTCGGGTAAAAAAGTGCGACTTTCTAACGGTATTTATAGTTTACTTCTAGAGTCGCAAAAGCCAGAAGTGAGAAAAAATGCTTTTAGGGCTTTTTATTCCACCTTTGATCAATTTCAAAACACGCTTGCTTCAACTTTGTCAGCAGAGGTATCTGTTCATAACTTTGAAGCACAGACGAGAAAATATGATTCAGCAAGACAAATGGCAATGAGTGAAAATGAGATTCCTGAAACTGTCTATACAACCTTAGTAAAAAGTGTTCATGAACACCTACCGTTATTTCATCGGTACGTTGCGCTTAGAAAAAAAGCTTTAAATGTTTCTGAATTACACATGTATGATATGTACGTGCCATTAAGTGGAAAACCAAGTCTTAAGTATTCCTTTGGTCGAGCCAAGGATGAAGCTTTAAAAGCACTAAGTGTTTACGGTCCTGACTACGTTAAACACGTTAAAGAAGAATTTAATAACCGCTGGATTGATGTAGTTGAAAATAAAGGGAAACGTACAGGAGCATACTCATCTGGGATGTATGATACGAATCCATTTGTTTTGCTTAATTGGCAAGATAATCTTGATAATTTATACACTTTGGTGCACGAAACAGGACATAGTATGCACAGCTACTATACATCTCATAACCAACCATACCAGTACGGCGATTATTCAATCTTCGTGGCCGAAATTGCGTCAACTACTAACGAAAATATCTTGACTGATTACTTACTTAAAAATAATTCTGATCCAGAAGTCCGCAAATACGTCCTTAATTCTTATTTAGATGGGGTAAAGGGAACGATTTTTCGGCAAACTCAGTTTGCTGAATTTGAAGAGTTTATCCATCAATCAGAACAAGAAGGAAAGTCGTTAACTGCGGAATTTATGAACAAATATTACTTTAATTTGAACCAAGAGTACTATGGAAAAGACGTTGTTTCTGATCTTGAGATTCGACTTGAATGGTCCAGGATTCCTCATTTTTACTATGATTTCTACGTTTATCAGTACGCAACTGGTTTTGCGGCTGCTTCCGCATTAGCGGATCGAGTTATGAGTGGAGATCCTAAAAAGATTGATTCGTATCTGAACTATTTAAAATCAGGAAGTAGTAAGGATCCGATTACTATTATGAAAGCAGCTGGAGTGGATATGACTAAACCGGATTATTTAAATCAAGCCTTTGATAAGTTTGAAAGACGCTTAGATGAATTGGAAAAAATGCTTTAGATTTACTATAAGCACAATGTTTGAAATATTATGTGAGAGGAATATGCTGTACTTGTAATTAATTGAGGAGGGGTGTTTGCATGACAGCTAGAGATGAAACATTTACATTAAACAATGGGATTAAGATTCCCAAGATTTTTTTTGGAACCTATGAAATTCCAGCTAGAGAGACGGAAAAGAGTGTCGATCAAGCATTAAAAGATGGTTATCCTGGGATCGATACTGCACGTGATTATGGAAATGAACGTGAAGTTGGAAATGCAATCAAGAACAGTGATGTTAACCGTGATGATATTTTTCTGACCACTAAGATTGAAAGCCCAGAATCTTATGATGAAGCAACTAAAATGATTGATGAAGCACTGGAAAAACTACAAACTGACTATATTGATTTAATGTTGTATCATTGGCCTGCAGGTGATTTAACGGAAACTTACAGAGCAATGGGAGATGCCGTTAAGGCTGGTAAACTAAAGAGCATCGGTTTGTCCAACTTTTATGGTGATGATCTCAGTACCATTTTGAAGAGTGCAACCATTAAACCAGTTGTCGATCAAGTTGAGACTAACGTATTTCGGCAACAAAGGGACTTTTTGCCGGTTGCTAAAAAAGATGATTTACGACTGGAAGCTTGGTCACCATTTGCACGAGGTCGTAACGGCTTCTTTACCAATGAAACGTTGGGAAAGATTGCTCAAGCTCACGATAAGACCATTGGTCAGGTTGGTCTTCGCTTCTTAATTCAAAATGGAATTATTGTTTTACCACGATCCACTAAACCAGATCGGATTAAAAGTAATTTGGATATTTTCAATTTTGAGTTAACACCCGATGAAATGAAAGAAATTAATAAACTAGATACTGAAAAGAGCCAGTTTGGTTGGCTTTAGTAACAAAAAAGTGGTCTTGCACCTAATAGGTGCGAGACCACTTTTTTTATTCTAGAGGACCCTTAGATTATTTGTTTGTTTAATTTTACCATCAAGTTCTCGTGATTCCTTTTGAATTATGTGATTACAAATATCAAATAACTCTTGGTAGTCAACTTTATCAATTAGTAAACCGTTGTCTGAAGAATCACAGTCGAATATTACTAGATTACCATGATTTGAGATATTCATTTCTGAAATCATTTGTTGATCAGATTGAAAGGTGCTCTCAGTTAATTTTGAACGACGGTCTTCTTTAAACATTTCCAAGTCTAGATTAGCTTTTTGGGCAATGTCGTAAACTAAGCTATCACAGTAAGTCATGTTTCTTTTTAGAATGTCGTGCTGTAGTGCAAATAAAAAGGTTCGACCTTTTTTTGCTCCTTGAAATAGTGCTGCTTTATAATCAAGGATTAGTTTATATGGAAGAAGTTGTGAGTGAGCTTCCTTATTACCTGATATAACGCTAAGGTTCATGATCGGAATGATTCGAAATGATGTCTTACAGGGTAATTGCTTTGATAAACGATCAATAGTTTGTTCAGATTCAGCACAATCACTGCAAGTTGGGTCTACAAATAAATATAGTTCAATCATAACTTTTTCCTTTCCTAGTTTGTTATCTTTCTCTTCTATAACGACGCACTTACTAGATTATCATTTTTTTATAAAAATTCAATAAATTTGTTTTAGTACTCTTATTATACTGGGATGATAATTAAGTGTGGTATTATGTTTCTGGAACAATATGACAGACTGGAGATTGTTGTTTTATGGTGAAGAATTGGGATGACTTTTTATTTCCATATCAAGAAGCTTCAAATGAATTAAAATTAAAATTACGTGGGATTCGCTCCGAGTACTTAGAACGTGGTGAACGCTCACCAATTGAGTTTGTTACTAGTAGAATTAAGCCAATCGATAGTATCAAGGAAAAGATGCAGCGACGTCACATTGAAGAATCACGTTTGTCTGAAGACATGGAAGATATTTGTGGGTTGCGCATTATGTGTGAATTTCTTGATGATATTTACACGGTAGTAGACATTCTTAGAAAACGAAATGACATTAATATTTTAGAAGAACGGGATTACGTTAATAATGAGAAAGCCAGTGGCTACCGTTCATACCACATTGTATTTAGTTATCCCTTGCAGTTAGTCGATGGGCAAAGGGATATTCTGGCTGAAATTCAAATTAGAACTTTAGCAATGAACTTTTGGGCTACCATTGAACATTCTTTAAATTATAAGCATCCTGATGTTTTTCCTCCTGAAGTTCATAAGAGGTTACAGGGGGCATCGGAAACCGCTTATAAGTTGGATGAAGAAATGTTAGAGATTAAACAAGAGTTAGATCGAGATCTTAAGGATCAAAACGATAAACACGATAAACACGAATCGAGGGACCAAAAATGAAAATTGCAATTTATAGTAACGATGGTGAGACCTCGAGTCGAATTGCATCGGAATTATCAAAAGAGATTGAAAATGCAAAAGATTTAGAAATTGATGAACTTAATCCTGAAATTGTAATTTCCGTTGGTGGAGATGGTACGTTACTTTCTGCTTTTCATCATTACGATGATTTGACTGACAAGATTAGGTTTGTTGGAATTCACACGGGTCATTTGGGATTTTATACTGACTGGCGTGATACTGAAGTGACCCAGTTGGTTGAAAGTTTGAAGCATGATAATGGTCAAAGTGTTAGCTATCCCTTATTAGATATCGAAGTAGATTATGCTGATGGTGGCCAACCAGATTATATGATTGCGCTAAATGAGGCTACCTTTAAAAAACTGTTCGGAACGATGGTGGCCAAAGTCTTCATCAAAGGAGAACTTTTTGAAAACTTTCGTGGCGATGGATTATGTATTTCAACTCCCACTGGATCAACCGCATACAATAAATCAGTAGGGGGAGCAATTATTTCGCCTAAGTTCAATTCAATTCAAGTGGCTGAGATGGCTTCAATTAATAACCGGGTTTTTCGAACGATTGGTTCACCGATCATTATTCCACCAACTGAATCTATTACGATTGTGCCAGAGGTATCACTCCATAACGTTCTAACATACGACCAGTTATTAATTAAAGATCGTCCAATTAAGTCCATTAAATTCAAAATTTCCAAACGAAGAATTTATTTTGCCAAATATCGTCACACTCATTTTTGGCAGCGGGTAAGTAATTCATTCATTGGGGAAACCCTTGACGATGATTAGTTTTGATTGGATTTATGATGAATATAAACCCATGAAAGTCAGAACGTTTGTGATGAAAAATGGGGTTACCAGATCGCTGCTTAAAAGTATTCGTTATCATGGTGGTCACTTGATGGTAAATAGTAGGGATGTTTATACTAGTTTTGAATTATCACGTGGTGATCGAGTTAAGGTTATTTTGCCACCTGAAGAACAAAATGATTTTTTGCAGGTTTCAAATTTACCGATTAAGATTTTATTTGAAAATGATAATTTTTTGGTAATTGATAAGCCGGTCGGAGTTGCTTCAGTTCCTTCACATATTTATCCTAATGACACAATTTTAAATCGTGTTTTAGGTTATTATGTTCGTAATGATTATCCAAGTAAGAAGGTTCACATCGTTAATCGGCTTGATCGTGATACGAGTGGTCCGGTTATTTTTGCTAAGAATCATTTAGCTCATTCGGTACTTGATAAGCAACTGAAAGACCGACAGGTAAAAAAATATTATGTTGCCGTTGTGTTAGGTGAACTTAACATCAAGCACGGGCAGATTGTGCTCCCAATTGGTAGAAAACCAGGATCATTTATCGAACGAGAAGTCAGAAATGACGGCAAATATTGTCGAACTGAATTTTGGACATTGAAGGTTAATAATGGAATGTCGTTGGTCAAAATTAGGTTGCATACGGGGCGAACACATCAAATTCGGGTTCATTTTGCAAGAATTGGCTATCCGCTTGTGGGAGACTGGCTATACAATCCTTACGAACACAGCAATAAACGGCAAAAATTGCATTGTTATCAGACAATTTTTTTTGATCCGTTTGAAAAAAAAGACGTCAAAGTCGAATCCCAAATTCCCAGTGATTTTAAAGAGTTATTGAATTAAGATTTATTGATTTTTATAATATTTGGTTAGCTAAAACGTATAATTCTAGGACAATGTTGTCCTAGAATTATATTTTTTCATGAATTAAAGATGAGCCAAAATAAATAATTAAGTAAATGGGGTGGACATTTTTAAAATTTCACTTTAGAATAATTACTATTAATATTGTTTATATTTTTATTAATTTTTGATCGTTAGATGTTATACTTAATTATGATGTTACAGTTTTGAAAAGGAGAGATAATTGATGAAGAAGCTCATTAAGAAGCACAACCAAATGGCTCTTAGTACCGGAGAGACTAAACGCCGTAACAAGTTGGTGAAAACCAAAAAGGGCTGGATGAAAGTAGCCATTGGTACTGTCTTTGCCAGTGCGGCATTGTTCACGTTTAACTTAAATAGTTCAGTAAATGCTGATAAGGTAAGTACTGTCCCAGTTTCTGAAAGTGAACCGGCTTCAAATGTTCAACCAAAGAAGGAAATTGTTCAAGAACAACCAACAGTTGCAAGCACTAATCAAACCCAAAACAATAGTGGTTCAGCCCAAGTGGAAAACACTAATAAGACTGCCACTCAGTTACAACAAGCAGAATCAGTAAATGGTGAGACAAATACAGAAGTTAAGAATTCTTCTGAAACAAATGTACATACACCAACATTACAATCAAGTGATTCTAAACAATCTCAGAACGAAAATGAAGTTACTACTGATAATCAACAACCAACTAAGACTGATCAATCAGTTCAAACTAACTCATTAAATGATAGTAATGCTGTTTCAAAATCGACCGAGACTAATAATGTCAAAGATCAGAATGACTCTAATGAACAGCAACAATCACCAAAAGTTTCAGAGACTAGTGATCAACAGCAAGTAACAAAAGCTGATGCCAGTCAACAATCAGCACAGAATTCTGAAGTTGCTCTCAAGGCAGCTGATAATGCTGAAAACGAGAACAAAGTTTCTGAAAATAATAATGAGCATCAACAGAATGCAGATCAAAATCAAAACGTTAACTTAAAGGCTGACGTTGCCACTCCAGATAAGCAGATTGGTCCTGGTTATTATGATTCAAGCGTTGAAAACAACGTAAATCAAAACGTGCAACGCCCATCACAATATACTAATTTTAATGTTTCAAATAACACTAATTTTACTAGTTATACTCAGGACTTTATCAATAAGGTGACTCCTGGTGCAATTGCTGGATGGAAGAAATATGGTGTTTTACCATCAATTTCAATCGCTCAGGCCATCATTGAAAGTGGTTGGGGGAGATCTGGATTAGCCGTTAAAGGTAACAATTTATTTGGAATCAAAGGTTCTTATAACGGTCAATCAATCTACTTTCCAACTCAAGAATACATTAATGGTCAATGGGTTACTGTTCAAGCAGCCTTTAGATTATACCCAAGTTGGGCTGCAAGCATTGAAGACCATGGTGCTTTCTTAAGAGACAACCCACGTTACAGCAACTTACTTGGTGTACGAGATTACGTGAGTGTAGCCTATGCTTTACAAAATGATGGATATGCGACTGACCCTAGTTATGCTCAGACACTTATTAACTGTGTCCGTAACTATAATTTAACTAGCATCGATCAAATCGCCTTTCAAGATGAAGGAAACCCGTTACCAGCTCCAGATGTTAAACCAGCTTCTGGTACTTATACCTTCAGTCAAACGACCAATATTAGAACTTCACCAAGTCTAAGTGCTCCAGTTGTAGGACAGTATAAAGCTGGAGAGAGTGTGATTTACAATGGTACGGTTGATGCTGATGGATATACATGGTTAAGATACAAGTCATATTCTGGTGATGATTTGTATGTCGCTAAGGTAAGCGATGTACCAGCCTCAAATCCAGAGTCAAATGTCACACCAGCTTCTGGAACCTATACTTTTGGTCAAACTACCAACATTAGAACTGCTCCAAGTACAAGTTCTCAGATTGTAGGTCAGTACGATGCCGGTGAACGAGTTGTTTATGACGGGACTGTCCAAGCCGATGGATACACATGGTTAAGATATCGTGGTGGATCAGGTGCCTATCGTTACGTTGCTAAATTAAGCAATACTTCTACTCCCGCACCTAACCCAGATGCAAACGTTAAGCAAGAATCAGGGATGTATACCTTTAATCAAACTACCAACATTAGAACTGCTCCAAGTACCAGTTCACAAGTTGTGGGACAGTACGATGCCGGTGAGCGAGTTGTTTATGACGGTACTGTTAATGCCGGTGGATACACATGGTTAAGGTATAAGGCAGCTTCAGGTGCCTACCGTTACGTTGCCAAACTAGATAACAATACTTCAACTCCAAACAACCAACCAAATGTCACTGAAACTTCAGGTACTTATACATTTGGTCAAACTACAAACGTCAGAACTGCTCCAAATACTAATTCACAGGTCGTAGGCCAATATAATGCTGGTGAACGAGTAGTGTACGATGGCAAAGTAATTGCTAATGGATACACATGGTTAAGATATCGTGGTGGATCAGGTGCCTACCGTTATGTTGCTGAATTAGGAAATGGTTCTGTTTCTGGTAACAACCAATCAGACGTTACTCCCACTTCTGGCCGATTTACTTTCAGACACGCTACTAACATTAGAACTTCACCAAGTACTAGTTCACAAGTTGTGGGACAATATGATGCTGGAGAAAGCGTTGTTTATGATGGCAAAGTAATTGCTAATGGATACACATGGTTAAGATACCGAGCAGCTTCAGGTGCTTACCGTTACGTTGCCGACTTGAACTAAAATTAATTAGGTGAAAATAATTTTTAGAAACACCCTTAAACATTTTCAAATAAATGAAATGGAGTATGGATTATGAACTTAAAGAAAGTAACCTCACTAATTTTAATTAGTTTTGCAGTGGTCACCATTGGAGTGTTTGTGCCTAATGTGGGACATGTTAATGCGCAAACTACTCAATTTGCGCAGGGTAATAGTGGTCAAGGGGAGATTGTAGTTCACTACGTTGATCAAAATGGTCACGTAATTCGTCCTGCAACCACCGCCATGGGAGCAACTGGTAGTACCTATATTGCGTCGATTCCTAACATTCCTGGATACAAGTATTCTAGTATTCAAAATGGACAAAATAATAGTAATGGCCCCCAAATGACATTTGGTGGTAGTGATAGTTCGACAGATATTATGGAAATGACGATTATTTATTCATCAACTGGTAACAGTACGGCAAATAATAAACAACCTAACCGTGCTAATGCTGGTGTGAGTTCCAATGGTAGTAATAGTAGTCAGATTAATGGTAAGAATAAAAATAATAACGGGACTAGTGATAGTTCAGCTACTGGTACCCAGAAAAATGCTACTAGTAATAATCAGACAAATGAAAAAGCCAAGGATCAATCAAAGGCCAAAGATAATTTCCAAAAACCCAATGCTGATAAGAATGCCAAGGATAAAAAGAATCAATCTGATAAGAAGAATCAGAAAAATAAAAAGGCAAAAAAAGATCATGACAAAAATGATGCTAAGCACGAGAAAAAAGATGGGAGCATTACTCCCTGGGTAGTTGGAGGAATTATTGTGGTGGTAGTTGCTGGAGTTGGTGCTTTTCTATGGCACAAGTTCAGAGGACCACGTCATTTTGAGCATTAAAAAAGTTCATTGATTGGAGAAAAACAAATAATCCCGTAACGTTAGTTTTTAGCGTTACGGGATTATTTTTATAGCTGAAGCTATTTTTTGTTAATTATAATATTGGGATCAGCAATCTTTTGGACCTTATCCAATTCATCTTTGGACTCTACGAGTGGAATTAACTGAAGATTCTGATAATTTTTTATTTTTGCAGATAAACTTTCTATTCTGGTTGATGCAACTACTCCAGCAAAGTTATTGTTATCAATCCAGTTCAGAGTATCAGTCCATTTTTTTTCAATTATTTGATCAAATGCAGGTGAAAAATACAGTTGCATGCCGCCTGCTGCTGCCATCAAAATTTCCATGGCCTCTAAGTCGACTTTATTTTGGTCATTTAAAGCACCAATAATGACACCATCAACACCTAACTCTTGGCATTGGAAAAGATCATCTTCCATTATTTTTATCTCAGAATCATTAAAGGTACTAGTATTATTATTTGATGAAATTAAGACGTCGAGGCTTCGCTTTTTTTCGTGAGCATATTTACATGCTTCTGCGATAAATCCACGACTAGGGGTCATCATTTCCTGATTAATTGCAATTTTTAATTGAGAACTTTCAAGTTCAGCAGATACCTCTCTAAATTTTGATACAAGTGGTTCAACGATTGTCATATAAACTACCTCCTGCAACAATTATAACTATTATAGATCTGAATTGACATCGATTTTGCGCTTAAATGGAATTAGACGCGTGATATAATTGAAAAAGAAAGTTATTGAACGAATTATTGGAGGATGTAAATGACTAATCATATTGCATTATTTGAACCATTAATGCCATCTAATACTGGCAATATTGCAAGAACATGTGCGGGAACTGATACCGTTCTTGATTTAATTAAACCATTGGGTTTTTCGGTTGATGATAAACACTTAAAGAGAGCTGGATTAGATTACTGGGATAAGGTTAAGATCAATTATCACGAGAATCTTCCTGAATTTTTAAAAACCATTCCAGACAAGCAAAGGTTGTTTTTGGTTTCAAAGTTTGGGAAAAAGGTGTATACAGATCCTAATTATAGTGATGATAACGTGGATTATTATTTTTTGTTTGGAAAAGAAACGACGGGATTGCCCGAAAACTTTGAACGTCAGTATTCCAAACAAGCTATTAGAATTCCTCAAGATGATTCTCATATTCGAGCATTGAATTTATCGAACACTTGTGCGATTGTAATATATGAGGCTTTAAGGCAACAGAAATTTGCTGGACTTGAAGTGACTCATACTTATGAGCACGATAAATTAAAATAATGCGAAGGGGTGCCTTAGTTGGCTCAACGAAAAACAAAACGTAAAACTACAAAGCGTAACATAACGAGAAAACGTCGTCCAAGGAAAAAAAGAAATTCTGTTTGGAACAAATTAAAGAACTTTTGCGGTGAAAAGAAATTAAATATTATTGGTTTGATTTTTATGTTGATCGCCGTTTTAGGCTTTTTCAGCTTAGGAATGGCGGGGACCCTGTTTGCTAATGTATTTCGGTTAGTGGTTGGGAACGCCTACCAGGTTTTGGCAATTTTTCTAGGTGTTTTTGGCATCTTATTGCTTCTAGGAATTAAGATTCCTCGAATCGATTACCATTATATTTTGGGTTTTTTGATAGCATTTATTGGTTGGATTTTAAACTTATCCATTACCTTTTCGAATTCTTTAAATTCCCATGTTAACTTTGTGTCCACCACCTTCAATGCGTTACTTTCTGATATTACTAACGGTGTCTCTACTAGTAACGTTGGGGGTGGGATGATTGGCGCTACGTTATTATCTTTTTTCGATACCCTTATCTCGTTAGTTGGGACTTTGATCCTTGCTTACAGTTTAATGGTCGTTGGAGCGATCATCTTCTTTAAACTACCAGTTATTAAGTGGCTCAAAGGCTTTTTGACTTGGTCAGCTAAGTGGTTTACTGCGATTATTGCGTCATTTAATCGGGCGCACCTGAATAATCAAGAGCGACGAAATAATCGAAAATTACAAAAGCAGCAATCAGCAAAGACAAATCAGTTTCAAGATTATCTAGGACATCAAAAAGAAAATGAGAAGAACAGTTCGCGGTCTCAAGCATCCGTTAATTCACCAACTGTTCCAGTCAATAAGCCAACGGAACATGTTGGTGTTAAACAAGATGAGAATACTCCTCACATAACGGTTGCAAGTAAGAAGCCTAAACGGAATCATTTTGATAATGAAACCAAAACGAGTTTACCAACTTTTGAAAATAATTCTTCTGGTAACCACTATCAACTTCCTTCAACTAATCTCCTTACTAAAGTGCCAGAGCAAGATCAGACTGCAGAATATAATGCGATCGATAAAAATACGAAAATTCTACAAAAGACTTTAAAGAGTTTCGGGGTTGATGCTGAGGTAAAAAATGTAAGCTTAGGACCATCGGTTACCGAATATGAGTTGCATCCAGCAATTGGTGTAAAAGTTTCTAAAATTGTCAATTTGAGTGATGATATTGCACTTGCATTAGCAGCAAAAGACATCAGGATTGAAGCACCAATTCCAGGCAAATCTTTAATTGGGATCGAAGTTCCTAATAAAGCAATTTCGACCGTTTCGTTTCGGGATGTATTTGAAAATCAGACCGGCAATAACCATGGTATTTTAAATGTTCCTTTGGGTAAAAACGTTAACGGTGACGTTGTTTCTTGCGATATTACCAAAATGCCTCATTTGTTAATTGCGGGATCAACTGGAAGTGGTAAGTCGGTTGCAATTAATTCAATTCTCACTAGTATTCTTTTAAAAGCGACTCCCGACCAGGTTAAATTTATGTTAATTGACCCTAAGAAAGTTGAGTTGGGTGTTTATAATGGGATTCCTCATCTTTTAAGCCCAGTGGTTTCAGATCCTAAGAAAGCCGCTCGCGCTCTTCATAAAGTGGTTGATGAAATGGAACATCGTTATGAGATGTTTGCCCAGACAGGTCAACGTAAAATTAGTGGATATAATAAGTATATTCAAGAAAAGAATCGGACTGAAGGTACGGCTCTTCCAACTCTCCCATACATTGTAGTGGTTGTTGATGAACTAGCTGATTTAATGATGACGGTCTCAAATGAAGTGGAGAGTGCCATCATTAGACTAGCTCAGATGGGAAGAGCAGCTGGGGTTCATATGATTTTGGCAACTCAACGTCCGTCAGTTGATGTTATTACCGGATTGATTAAAGCTAATGTCCCATCAAGAATCGCTTTTGCGGTATCAAGTGGAGTTGATTCAAGAACAATTTTAGATACGAATGGAGCTGAAAAATTACTTGGGAGGGGTGATATGCTGTATCTCCCGATCGATCAAAACATTCCAGCGCGTGTCCAAGGTTCCTTTATTTCTGATAGTGATGTTGAAAACGTGATTGATTTTGTCAAGAAACAAGCTGAGCCAGAATATGATGACTCAATGATGGTTACTGATGCTGAAATTAAAGAAGAAGAAAAAGACGATGATGAGGATGATCTATTTGATGATGCTCTGAAATTTGTTGTAAAAGAACAAAAAGCCAGTACGTCGATGATTCAACGTCAGTTTCGAATTGGTTATAATCGGGCGGCTCGGATTGTTGATGATATGGAACAACGTGGGTATATTGGACCACAGCATGGAAGTAAACCTAGAGACGTCTATAAGAAGCCTTCCTCTGATGATGAAAAATAAAAAGACACTCTGAATTTGCTTCAGAATGCCCTAAAACGATATTATTAATTTACATGCCACCAAAGAAAGCAGCTGCTGATCCAGCAACCACTGATAAAATGGTTGCAATAATCATTAACCAAACAAAGATCATTAAGATCTTTTGAAACGTTGTTTTATCTTTCCATTTATTCAAAGTATCCACCACTTTCAGTATTCATACTGTCACAATTCTAACTTTGAACTAAAAATATTGCAAATCACTTATTATACCTAATTTACGAGGTTAAAAATGGTCAATTATATATCTAATCTACATTTATTAGTGGAGTCATTAATTAAGCCTTTATTACTTTTCATTATTATTGGTTTTATTATTATTTTTTTTAAGCGCATTACTAAAAATCGGATGTTTCAACGGCTGAGTGTTCTTGATTCATTTCCAATCATTGGAATTTGGTTAGTTCATGTCATTACTATGACGAGTCATGGATTTTCGTTTTTGCCATTATTCATTTTGGCTTGGATGATAATTGGGATTATCTTTTTGTTTTACCGAGTGATCGATGAAGGACAGTTGTTGCCAAAACAATTTTTAGTTAATTTTTGGCGAATAAGTGACATTTATTGGATAATTATTTTTATATTTTCTTTGATTGTAAAAATTATTATAATACACTGATATAAAAGCATTCCTGGGATTTGTTTTCCGGAGTGCTTTTATTTTTTGTGGATTTTTATGGAGGCAAAGTGGTAGGAAGTGGTTTATTGTGGTAAACTAAATTTATATTTAGGGGAGAAGGGAATGATGAATTATGTTCATGGGCGAATATCGACATAACATCGATGCCAAGGGACGTCTCATCATTCCCGCTAAATTTAGAGATTTATTAGGAGATAAATTTGTCATTACTCGTGGTTTAGATGGCTGTCTTTTTGGGTATACCGAGAATGAATGGCAAAAAGTTCAGGATAAGATTAATGAACTGCCCTTTAACAAAAAAGATGCGCGAATGTTTGCACGTTTTTTCTTTTCTGCGGCCACTGAATGTGATATTGATAAACAAGGCCGAGTCAATATCCCGACCGCTCTTTGTAAGTATGCCGACCTGACCAAAAGCTGTGTTTTGGCTGGAGTATCGACTAGATTTGAAATTTGGGATGCTTCTAAGTGGGATAGTTATACGGATGAGGCTGCGAGTGAGTTCAGCGATATTGCTGAAAATTTACTTGATGTCTAACTTGAGGTGAATTTTAATGTCTACGTTTAAACATCAAACGGTTTTATTAAATGAGGCTATTCGTGGTCTGAATGTTAAGCCCAATGGAATCTATGTTGATTGTACTCTTGGAGGCGGAGGCCATAGTTCTAAGATCTTGTCGGAACTAAAAAATGGCCATTTATACGCTTTTGATCAAGATCAAGTTGCCATCGATTATAATCAAACCAATTTAGAAAAGTTCTTAAAAGATAATGGAATTACTTTTATTCATGATAATTTTAGAAATTTTAAACGTGACTTGAAACGTTATGATGTCGTTGGAATTGATGGGGTTGTCTATGATTTAGGAGTTTCTTCACCACAATTGGATGATGCCAAGCGGGGCTTTAGTTATCAAAAGGATGCTCGTCTTGATATGCGGATGGATCAAAGAAATGATCTAGATGCTTGGGAAGTTATTAATCACTGGTCGTATGAAAAGTTAGTGAAAATTTTTTATCGTTATGGTGAGGAAAAATTTTCTAAGCAAATTGCTCGTAGTATTGAAAAAAATAGAGCTGATCATCCAATTGATACTACAAGTCAATTAGCTGAAATCATTAAGGATGCCATTCCAGCTCCAGCACGAAGACATGGTGGTAACCCAGCTAAGCGCGTTTTTCAAGCCGTACGAATTGCCGTTAATGATGAGTTAGGCGCTTTAGAAGATTCACTTGAGCAGGCGTTAGACATGTTAAATGTTCATGGTCGGATTAGTGTAATCACGTTTCAATCGCTTGAAGATCGTTTGGTAAAGGGGATTTTTAAAGAAAAAACCACCATTCAAGATTTACCCCATGATTTACCGGTCATACCTGATTCAATGCAACCAAAGTTTAAAATGGTCCAAAGAAAACCAATTTTACCCAGTGCTGATGAACTTAGTCAAAATCATCGATCGCACAGTGCCAAACTCAGAATCATTGAGAAAATTAAATAGGAGGTGGGAACTTTGGCACAAAATGGTCTAGCAAAAAAAGAATATTCAAATGGAAACGCGTATGAAACATATCGAAGAAATCAGATCAATTCAAAGCGAGTTACTACTACTCCCCAAAGAGAACATAAGTTCAGTCCTAAGCTGGAAATTACAATTTTAGTAGTTGGATGTGCGATGATATTCTTAATGTCGGTCGCATTGGTTTGGACAAGAATTTCACTTTCAGGGGCCGAGCAAACGTTGCAAGATACTGAGAGTCGATCAACAAGAATACATAATACCAATACCGGACTTAAGCAACAGATTGATGAACTTCAAAGTAGTTCACGTTTAGATAAGGTTGCTAAAGGATCGGGATTAAAACTTTCAAATGATCAAATAAGGAACGTCACAAAATGAATAAAAAACAAGAGCAGATAAAAAATCGGAAAAATGCGATTGCTAATCAAAAAAAATTTGGGATGTATTTTCGGATTTTAGTAATTGTAGTTTTCCTGTTGATTTTCGGCTTTTTTTTTAAAAAAGCAATTTTCAAAAGTGCGAATCACGTTAATTTGGCACAGCAAACAAAGAGTTTGTATGCCCAAACTAACGTGATTAAGTCTAAACGTGGAACCATCTATGATAACAATAACCAAGCGTTGGCTGAGGATACCAGTACTTACTCGATTTATGCTATTTTAAACAAGTCGCAAAAGACTAAAGATGATAAACCAGATTACGTGACTAATCCTGAAAAAACCGCTCGGATCCTTTCTGAAAACTTGCCGATTAGTTACAAAGAGGCCCTTAAGACCCTTAAACCAAAGAAACAAGCCTTTCAGGTTGAATTTGGAAATCCGGGAAAAAACATTTCTTTAGTTGATAAACAAAAAATTGTTTCTCATCATTTGCCCGGCATCAAATTTGTTCAACAACAGAGTCGATTATATCCAAATGGGGTCTTTGCATCTCACATTGTTGGGTTGGCTTCTCCAGTTACCAATAACAAGACTAAGGAAACAAACTTAGTGGGACAAATGGGCCTTGAAAAGTCATTTAATAAAGTTCTGAGTGGGAAAAATGGGTATGAAGAAGTAAGACATGATAATTATGGTTACGAAGTACCTGATGATAATAAAAAAGAACGACCAGTGGTTAACGGGAATAGTGTTCATACCACAATTGATTCTCGATTAGAATTTCTACTTGAAAACCAGATGAGTGAGGTACAATCACAGGTTCATCCAAAGAGTATGAATGCCATGCTGATTGATGCTAAGACTGGGAAAGTTTTAGCCGCTGCTCAACGACCAACTTTCAATGCTACAACTGGCAAGGGATTAGGTGGAATTTGGCGGAATACATTAACCCAAGATGCTTTTGAGCCAGGTTCAACCATGAAGATTTTTACGCTAGCCGCTTCAATTGATAGTGGTAATTTCCATGGAAATGAGCGCTATCTATCAGGTAAATATGATATTGATGGTAAGATTGTGCCAGATTGGCTACCAACAGGATGGGGAATGATCACTTATAATAAGGGATTTGCCTTGTCTAGTAACGTTGCCATGGCACATTTGGAACAACAGATGGGGCCAAATACTTGGAAAGATTACATTAATCGATTCCAGTTTCTGAAGAATACTAATTCAGTTTTTGGTGATGATGATTCGGGGAATATGCAATTTAAGTTACCAATTGAACAGGCTAATACTGCCTTTGGTCAAGGTATTCAAGTAACTGCCTTGCAGATGGTGCAAGCTATGACTTCAGTTGCTAATAACGGCAAAATGATCAAGCCAAGGTTTGTTGATGATATAACCAATGATCACAATAAGGTGGTTAAGAATTATAAGGAAGAAACGTTGGGACATCCCATTAAACCCTCAACTGCTAAAGCCGTTCGAAAGCATATGGAAGATGTTGTTTATAAGCCATATGGGATCGGTCAAGATTACAAGATTCCTGGATATCGAGTAGCTGCAAAGACTGGTACTGCTCAGGTAAGTAATGGATCTGGCGGTTATGAGAATGGTGACGATAGTTACTTGTATTCGGTTGCTGGAATGGTACCTTCTTCAAACCCAAGATACATTATGTACGTAAGTATGAAACAACCCACTTTAAATGGTGGAAAGACCGCTACCCAATTGATGGCGCAAATCTTCAATCCAGTTATGCAGCGGGCATTAACCCAAAATACAGCTGATGATGCGCAAGTTCCAGATGTCGTTAGTCAAAAGACTGATGTGGCTAAAGAGCAACTTAGTAAAGGTCATCTGGAGCCAATTGTGATTGGTGATGGTGACACGGTTACTAAGCAAAGTCCAACAGCGATCGGTGCTGGTTCAGGAGATAATCACGTTATTTTGATCACTAGTGGAGTATTAAAGATGCCTAGTCTTAAAGGTTGGAGCGAAAAAGACGTTCAAACGCTTAGTGATCAATTGGGTATCAAATTAAATACCAGCGGTAAAGGAAAAGTAGAAAGTCAGAGTATCAATGTAGGTCAAAGAATTACCCCCAAAACTACGTTGACAGTTAAATTAAAATAAATTTTGAGAGGATGAAAAGTGATGGATTGGTTAATTCCACTAATTGGAGGATTTATTATTACACTGGGACTAACGCCAGTATTAATAAGTTATTTTAGATCAAAGCATGAAGGTCAGATGATCAGGGAGGAAGGTCCCAGCTGGCATGAAAGTAAGAGTGGAACGCCCACAATGGGAGGATTAGGTTTCATAATTGCAATCGTTATTACGTGCTTGATCTATGGATTAGTAGTTAGCCAATTGAAGTCAACGCTGCTCATTTTAATCTTTGTTCTTGTGTTTTATGGACTAATTGGGATGTGGGATGACTCAATTAAACTGTTTAAGCGTCAAAATGAAGGATTTAAAGCTTGGCAAAAGTTCTTGCTTCAAGTCATTGGAGCGTTGGTGTTTGCTTGGGTTTACTATGCTGATGGATTTCCAATGTCAATTCGCTTTTTTAACCTCGGCGAGATTCCATTGGGGTATTTCTATGTTTTGTTTATCATTTTTTGGCTAGCAGGCTTTTCTAACGCCGTTAACCTCACGGATGGGTTGGATGGATTGGTAAGTGGACTATCAATTATAGCCTTTGTAGCGTATGCCGTTGTCGCTCATTTTCAACACCAGTTTGAAGTTGAAATGTTTTGCATGGCAGTTGCGGGTGCGCTTATCGCGTTTCTGCTTTTTAATCACAAGCCTGCTAAAATCTTTATGGGTGACATGGGTTCTCTAGCACTAGGTGGCGCTTTAGCTGCCGTTTCAATTTTGCTTCATCATGAACTTTCGTTATTATGGGTTGGATTGGTATTCGTTGTTGAAACTGCCAGTGTCATCTTACAAGTTACATCATTTAAACTAACTGGAAAAAGAATCTTTAAGATGACCCCCATTCACCATACTTTTGAGATGATGGGATGGAGTGAATGGAAGATTGATATTGTCTTTTGGCTAGTAGGTTTGTTTACTGCAATCACTGGCGTTATTACAATGATTTAATTTTTAGGGAGCTTAATTTTAATTATGAAAAACGTGGACAATTATAAAGATAAAAATATTTTAGTTTTTGGGGCTGGAATGAGTGGAACCAATGCTGCTAAACTATTGGTTAAGTTGGGAGCAAATGTCACTTTAACCGATGCAAAGCCAGCTGATCAAATTAAAGAATACGATGAATTAAAAGCGGATGGTGTAAGAGTAGTAGCAGGTGAATCACCTCTTTCCCTATTAGATGGAATTGATCTGATGGTCAAGAATCCTGGCATTCCATACGATAATGATTTGGTTAAAGCTGCTCAAGATAAAAACATTCCGATCATTGTGGAATTGGAACTTGCAGCAGAAATCTCAGATGCTCCAATTGTGGGGGTCACAGGTAGTAATGGGAAAACTACCACTACCACTATGATCACTAAAATGTTACAAGCGGGTAAAAAAGACGGAACGGCCCTAGATGGAGGAAATATTGGAATTCCCGCCACTAAAGTGGCTCAAGAAGTTAATAAGAACGATGTCTTAGTATTAGAGATTTCGAGTTTTATGTTACTGGGGACTCCAAAAATTCACCCGCATATTGCTGTCATCACTAATATTTTTTCCAACCATTTGGATTACCACAAAACACGTGAAAATTACGTAAATGCTAAGATGCAGATTACTAAAAACCAAACCAAAGATGATTTTCTTATCATGAATTTTGATAGTGCTGAATGGCGAGAATTAAGCAAGCGTAGTCAAGCTCAAATCGTTCCGTTTTCACTCACTGATAAGTACAAAAATGGAGCCTATGTTTCTGAAGGCAATATTTACTTTAAAGATGAATTTATCATGCATGAAAAGGACATTCGGGTTCCGGGTGAACAAAACGTTCAAAATGCCTTAGCCGCAATTGCGGTAGCTAAACTGTATAAGATCTCTACTGAAGCGATTGTTTCAGTATTAAAGAATTTTGGTGGAGTTAGACATCGTGTTCAATATGTTTTAACTGCTGACGATCGCGAGTTTTATAACGATTCTAAGGCAACCGACATTGAGGCCACCCAAATGGCTTTAAGAGGATTTGATGAACCGATCGTTTTGTTAGCAGGTGGATTAGATCGTGGCTATACCTTTGATAAACTGGTTCCTGATTTTAAATCTAATTTAGCTGGAATTGTTTTGTTTGGTGAGACCGCCGACTTGTTAGAAGATGCTGCCAAAAAAGCTGGTGTTCCACAAATTAAAAAAGTTAAAGACCTTGATGAAGCCGTACCGGAAGCGATTAAAATGAGTAAACCAGGAGATATCATATTGTTGTCACCGGCTAATGCAAGTTGGGACCAATTTGCCACTTATCGTGATCGTGGGGATGAATTCATCAAAGATGTAGAGAAGCTAACTGGGAAAAAGGAGACTAAATAATGAGAATGATTGTATCTGGGGGAGGAACTGGTGGACATATCTATCCGGCGCTTGCCCTAATTGACGCGTTAAAAGCTCAAAAGCCTCATTCAGAGGTTTTGTACGTTGGGTCCGATCGCGGATTGGAAGGTAAAATTGTTCCAGAAAAGGGAATTAAATTTGATGCCTTAAAAATTCAAGGATTCAAACGGAAGTTGTTTAGTCTGTATAACTTTAAAACGATCTGGTTGTTTTTAAAAAGTGTCCAAGAATCAAAAAAAATCATTAAAAAGTTTAAACCAGATGTTGTGGTCGGAACCGGCGGGTATGTTTGTGGAGCCGTGGTATATGCTGCAGCTAAGTTAGGAATTCCTACCGTTATTCATGAGCAAAATAGTGTTGTTGGTCTCACTAATCGTTTTTTGAGTCGTTATGTAGATGAAATTGCCATTGCTTTTGACGATGCCCGAAAACAGTTTCCCGAAAATAAAGTTGTTTTCACTGGCAATCCACGGGCACAGCAGGTTGCTAATATGAAAAGCGACTTTAAGTGGAGTGAGTTTGGTTTAAAAGATGATGTTCCGACGGTTTTGATATTTGGTGGAAGTCAGGGTGCACTAAAGATTAATTCATCAGCGGTAGAAGCGATCCCTGAATTTGACCGACGAAAATACCAAGTTGTTTTTGTTACCGGCCAGAAGCGATATCAAGGGGTTAAAAATGATTTAAAAAACGTTAAAATTAACGATAATATTGCCGTTTTACCTTATATTTCAAATATGCCAGCGGTTCTGCCTAAAGTTGATTTAATTGTTGGACGTGCTGGTGCCACTAGTATTGCAGAAATAACTGCCATTGGAATTCCGGCCATTTTAATTCCAAGTCCCTATGTTACGGCGGATCATCAAACTAAGAACGCAATGAGTCTCGTAAAAAATAATGCCGCTATGATTTTGACTGAAAAAGATTTGAATGGGCAATCTTTAGTGACAAAAGTCGATTCTTTAATGCATAACACCGAATTAAGAAAGCAAATGGCTACTAACTCATATGACATGGGAGTTCGTGATGCTGCTGATAAACTTTTAGGCGTTTGTGATCAGGCAATTGAGAAGCATCATAAAAAAGCTTAACGGGTGATCTTAATGAAAACTAGCGATAATGATTCCAATTCATCAGGTCGGTTGGAAAGGTACCAGGAGAGAAAACAAAGGAAGAATAGTCGATATCGAGTCGGACACAAAATTCCTGGGATTAGAAAGCAACAGCGCAAGCAATTAATTAGAGGTTTTTTGCCGATCCTATTATTGTTTATAGTAGTAGCTTTAGTTTCGCTCTATTTGGTACTGCCATACAGTCGGGTTTCATCGATTAACATTCAAACTAATCATCAACTCAAGGGCGAAAACATTAAAGATCAGATTCCATTTCAAGTCGGGGATTCGCTGATAATGGTAAAGAGAAACAAAGCTAAAGCCCAAAGTTATGTGTTAGCTCATAATGCGCAGGTTAAACACGTTGATTTTTCTTTTAAAAAGCATAATCAATTAATGGTGAAGGTAGATGGATATTCGAATCCGGAGTACATTTTTAAAGCCGGAAAGTATTATCCCGTCTACCCATCAGGTCATATCTCCGATGAAGCAGTGAAAATTAATGATCCTAGCGATGTCTGCATTGTTTCTGGATTTAAACAGGGCAATGAAATTAGGAATGTGTTAAGACAATATAAAAAAATTAGTCCATCAATTAGGAATCAGATTAAAGAGTTAAAAAATGCTAATACTAAAAGTAATCCGGAGCGAGTTCAGATTTTGATGAAAGATGGAAATGAGATTTACGTAAAAATCAGTACCATGGCAGATAAAATGGCTTACTATCCTGCAATTGCTAAGGACCTAAAACAAAAGAGCGTGATTAACATGGAGGTGGGGGCATACTCCTATCCTTTGGGGAAATGAGAGCTCTTTATTAACGTTCATCATGTGTGTTAAAATTAAGTGAGATTATGGTATATTGGATCATCTTTTTCAATAGACCCTATATGGAGGTTCCAGATAATGAACGATTCAAATATGTACATTGGTTTAGATATTGGAACTACTTCGATTAAAGTGATTGTAGCTGAGAAGGCTAACGGTCAAATGAATGTAATCGGAGTTGGTAATGAAAAATCAACTGGTGTTAGTCGTGGAGTTATTGTTGATATTGATAAGGCGTCAAATGCTATTGAACGAGCTGTTAGTCAGGCTGAGGAAAAGGCAAGTGTCAAAATTAGCAATGTAATTGTGGGCATCCCGGCTGATCAGATTAAAATTGATAAATGTTCTGGGATGATTGAGCTCCCCGACCAGTCTGAGGAAATCACAAACGATGATGTTGTGGATGTGTCTGAGTCTGCTATTGATACTAACCTTCCACCCGAACGTGAAGTGATCGATTTAACTCCAGATGAATTCATGGTAGACGGTTTTGACGGTATTCAAGATCCAAGAGGGATGGTTGGAAATCGTTTGAAAATGAATGGTCGAATGATTAGTGGGCCTAAGACTATTATTCATAATATTAAAAAGGCCGTTACTAATGCTGGTTTGAATATTGAAGCATTGGTTGTCGATCCCCAGGCTGAAGGAAAATATATTTTAAGTGAATCAGAGCAAGAGTTTGGAACAATATTGATTGACCTAGGTGGAGGACAATCAACGGTTGCGGTTATTCATGACTTTGAACTCAAATACGCCAATGTTGATCTTGAGGGTGGACAATACATAACTAAAGATATTTCTTCAGTATTAAACACTTCTGCCGCTAACGCTGAAAAGTTGAAACGTGGATATGGATATGCTGATGTTGATCAAGCTAGTGAAGATAATGAGTTTCCAGTCGAAGTTGTTGGCCAAGGACAACCAGTTAATGTAAGTGAAAAATTATTAGCTGAAATTATCGAAGCACGAATTGATCAAATCTTTGGCAGACTCAAAGATGATCTTGATGGAATTGATGCATTAAGTCTCCCTGGTGGGATTGTACTAACTGGCGGGGTATCCTCTATGCCAGGAATTGCTGAATTAGCCGCTAATACCTTTGGCGTTAATGTCAGAGTTTATATTCCTGATCAAATTGGTTTAAGACACCCCTCACTATCGTTAGCATTATCATTAGTTAATTATGGTGGTAATTTAAGTCAAATTGAGCGTTTAGTACGTTCGGCATTTGACCATGGTGAGTTCGCCTATGATGACAACGGAAATGCCAGAGAAATTGAACCTCGATCTGAACCAAGCGTATCTGGATCCATTCCCTTTAAGCAAAAACGTCAGAATAAAACGGCAAAAAAGAAACGTGAAAAGAAACCAAAGAGTGATAAGAATTTAGGCGAAAAATTAAGTGGCATTGTACACCACTTTTTCGAGTAACGCGGGGGTATTTATAAAATATGGACTATTCAATGGATGCAAATAAAAATAATGGTGCAACAATTAAGGTTATTGGAGTTGGTGGCGGTGGTGGAAATGCCGTTAATCGAATGATCGAAGAAGGCGTTAAAGGGGTCGAATTTATTGCCGCTAACACCGACCTACAAGCTTTAGGGAGTTCTAAAGCAGAAACTAAGATTAATCTTGGACCCAAGCTCACCAAGGGACTAGGAGCCGGTTCAAATCCAGAAGTTGGATCAAAAGCAGCTGAAGAAAGTGAAGAAGCCATTACTGATGCCTTACACGATGCTGACATGGTGTTTGTTACATCAGGAATGGGTGGTGGAACTGGAACTGGGGCAGCTCCGATTGTTGCCAAGATCGCTAAAGATGCTGGTGCATTGACAGTTGGGGTTGTTACTCGTCCCTTCGTTTTTGAGGGACCAAAACGTGATCATAACGCTACCGAAGGAATTGAAGCCCTTAAGCAAAACGTTGATACTTTAGTGGTGGTTTCAAATAACCGCTTGTTAGATATGGTTGATAAAAAAACTCCAATGATGGAAGCCTTTAAGGATGCTGATGACGTTTTACGTCAGGGCGTTCAGGGAATCACTGATTTGATTACTAGTCCTGGGGTTGTTAATTTGGATTTTGCCGATGTAACAAGTGTAATGCAGAATCAAGGATCCGCTCTTATGGGAGTGGGTGCAGCAACCGGCGAAAACCGAACTGAAGAAGCAACTAAGAAAGCCATTAATTCGCCATTATTGGAAGTTTCAATCGACGGAGCCCAACAAGTCTTGCTGAATGTAACTGCCGGACCAGAGTTATCACTTGCTGAGGCACAAGATGCCGCCAATATCGTATCTGATGCAACGTCAAATGATGTTAATATCTTCTTTGGAACCTCAATTGATGAAAATATGGGTGATGAAGTTAAAGTTTCGGTAGTTGCAACTGGGATTCAGACTGGGGATCCAGACCGTTCTGCTAGCCCAGCACTAACTAGGAAGAATCGTTCGAGTACCTTTGCTAGTCCTAAGACTGATAATGCTACTAAAGATAATTCAGCTGATTCTAGTAATGATGATCCGCTTCACAACTGGGACATTAGTGATAACCAAAACGAAGTTAGAAATGCTGATTCATCAGATAATGACAAGTTTTCGAACGTGGAAAAGCAAGACTTTGAACCATTTGAAGCTGGAAATAATTCTGATTCAAATAATAATGATAGTGGAAACGACAATGATGATGTCCCTCCATTCTTCAGATATCGGAACCGAAATAATAAGCAATAGTATTCGGAGAGGAGCTAGTAATGTCATATAATTTTAAGCGTTTTTTTGGTCTCGATGATAATAACGAGACTTATGAAGACGACGACTCAAACCAAAATAATGTTGATAGCGTTCGATCTGTAAAAAATAATCCGCGTAAGGTCGTATCAATGAGTAAAAGTGATATTTCTAATAGTAAAATTGCTGTTATGGAACCCCGAATTTATGCTGACGCAAAAAGTATTGCCAGTAAATTAATTGGTGGGAATGCTGTAATTGTTAAAATGGACGGGGTTAGTAATGAGTCCGTCAAAAGAATCGTTGATTTTTTAAATGGGACTATTTATGCTATTGATGGAAAAATAAGACGAATTGATGAGAAAATTTTTCTCTGTGCTCCTAATAATTTTGATATTGATGGCGCAATGGACGAAAAGTTCAATAGTCGGTTAGGATGATTTAGTTGATTACAGTAATTAATTGGATTGCACAGATTATTAATTATGCAATTCAGATCTATATGTTGGCAATCGTAATCGATGCTTTACTGACATGGTTTCCAGGTGCCTCACAGTCTCGATTTGGTCAGTTTTTGGGTCGGATTGTGAATCCTTTTTTAGAGTACTTTAATTTTGCTCACATTGGGATGTTAGGATTTGGGCCAATATTGGCCTTAGTTGTACTTCAACTTTTACAGTTTGGGGTAACCTACATTGGAAATATCTTGATAAGTTTGGTCGGATAAAATGAGGGTTGAAAAAAATATTGAACAACATTTTAGAAAATCCGAATTACCGTTCCTTCAAACTGCAAGTGATTGGATTGATAGTGCGAATTCTGAGTATCGTCCAGTTCTTACTAGTTTTCTCAACTCAAGGGAGTGCTATTTACTTCAGACTTTGGTAAATCGTTATCCTAGTTTGAAGCTGTCGACGTTTGGTGGATATCAAAATGCTGAGATGAAACGAGGTCTGATTTATCCAGACTATTTTGTGCCGAAGTTTGATGATTATGAATTATCACTAATTGAGATTCAATATCCAGAAAAGTTTGCGTCTATCCACCACAATCAAGTTCTTGGAAGTTTGATGGGAAGTGGAATTGAACGTAAGGTTCTCGGCGATATTTTGACCGACGGAGAACGTTGGCAATTTATTTGTGAGAATGAAATGGCTAAGTATTTGATAAGATCAGTTGATCGTATTGGTAAAGTAAAGGTTGATTTAAGCCAAATTAATTTTAGTCAAATTGTTCAGCAAAAAGATGACTGGATAGTAGATTTTGTTACTTTACCATCATTTCGTTTAGACGTTGTTATTTCGATTGGTTTTCATATCTCTAGAAGTATGGCTAAGAGTCTGATCGAGCATGAAAGAGTTCGCTTAAATTGGTTTGAGTTTACTAAATCAAATTATGAAATTAAAGTTTCTGATATGATTTCTGTCAGAGGATACGGTAGAATAAAGGTAGTGGGATACAATGGCCACTCGAAAAAGGGAAAATTAAAAGCTGAATTAAACGTAATAAAAAATAAATGAGGAGGGATATTATGACGCTAACGGCTCAAGATATTCATGATAAAAAGTTTTCACTAAAAATGAGGGGATACAGCATTGATGAAGTCAATGACTTTTTAGATCAACTCACTAAAGATTACCAAATTCTGCAAGATGAGAATGAGGAGCTTAAAAGATCATTAAAGAAAACCAAAAAAGACCTCACTTACTATGATGATTTAAAAAATTCTTTGAACCAATCGATTTTAGTTGCTCAAGAAGCGGCTGACAAGGTTAAAAAGGATGCTGAGAGTGATGCAAATGAAATTAAACAAAAAGCTCAAGAACAAGCCAACTCTATCTTAACTGAAGCTACCGATCAATCGAATGAAATCATGGGTAATACCTCAAAGCAGGCTCAGAGCCTTTCAATTGCAACTGATGATTTTAGAAATAGTGTGAAGGATTTCCGTCAAAAGATGATTGGAATGCTTAAAAGTCAGTTAGACTTTGCCCAGAGTGAAGATTGGAATAAATTACTCGATTCAAGTAATTTTAGCAATTATGATGAGATTCAAGATGCTGTGAAGAATCTTGACAAGCAGGCTATTGGGAGTGTAAACTCGTCTAGTAATGATTCGTCAAAGGGTGATCAATTTGTTGTGGAGTCGGTTTCAGGACCATACACGGATCCGACGGTTGAAATTTATCCCAATGATAAGCTACATAAATAATGATAGATTGAAGATAGAAAGTTGCTAATGGTCTTTTCAGCGAATTAGGGTTGGTGTGAGCCTAAAAAAGTAATTATTAGCAAAAGATCACTTCGTTAATAGTCTATGATGCAATGAGAAAATTAACGGTTGTTAATTTTGAATTTGGGTGGTACCACGAAGACTTCGTCCCTATTAGGGCGAGGTCTTTTTATTTTGAGGAGGAAACTATGAGAATTAAGGATACGCTAAACTTGGGTAAAACTAAGTTTAAAATGAGAGGAAA
>NZ_JBWXVG010000012.1:0-31769 GCF_059901005.1 Fructilactobacillus sp. X7R9C1
CAAGCAAATGGTAAAAGGAAGAAAAAAAGAATTAAGGTTGAGTACCGTTTTAATCTATTCGTTACTATTAAATACCGGGTCATCCTTTATGTGGCCGTTAACCACGGTCTACATGCATAATTACCTTCATGAATCTCTGACAACGGCCGGCATCGTGCTGTTTGCCATGTCAATGTTCATGATTATTGGGAACTATCTGGGTGGTTATCTTTTCGATCGCTGGTCACCATACAAGACTGCCATCATCAGTGTTCTAATTACGATGACTTCGATTGTGACTTTGATCTTCTTTCACGGCTGGCCCATCTTTGGAATTATGTTACTGCTGTACGGACTGGGTAACGGGTCCAGCATGACGCTCTTAAATTCGTACGCATCGATGATCACCTCTAAAAGTACGCGATACGTTTTTAATTCGTTGTACGTGGGGCTTAATCTGGGGGTCGTTGTCGGAACCGCGTTGGTTGGTTTCTTGATGAAGTACGGGATTTCGATTGTTTTCATCGTGGCAACTGGTTTTTACATTGTGTTGTTACTAATGACGATTTTTGAATTTAACATTAAATTACATCGGCCAGCTCCAACGGCCGTTAAGCGTTCACAAGATGACGACGATGTTTCTGAGAAAAAGAGTCGCGGTTTAAAACTGATTTGGCTAATCTGCATCATGGTTTTTTGTATTTATATGAGTTATACGCTCTGGGAAAGTGTCATGTCGGTCCACATGACTCAACTAGGGATCTCATTTGAAAATTACAGTTTCTTGTGGACGATTAATGGCTTACTGATTGTCTTCATTCAACCGATTATTAATAAAATCGGGTCTCGGTTTAAGATGAGTCGTCAGATTGCCTTTGGGGTAATCATTTTCGCGCTAAGCTTCTTTATGTTAATATTTGCTAGACAGTACGCCGTTTTCGTAATTATCATGGTCATTTTGACCTTTGGTGAAATGAATGGACTGCCGGGAATTCCGGCGTGGATCGATACGTTAGCGGACCCCAGACAAAAGGGGAAGTTTCAGGGACTATTTAATATTTTCATGTCCCTTGGAAGGGCTGTGGGACCGCTCTTTGGTGGTTTAATGGTTGAATTTTTCAATTATCCAGCTCTATTTATCGTATCCGGTGGACTGATTTTATTCGCATTGTTCTGTGTGATGAGCGAATCAAGAAAGTTAAGCAAAACACGTCAAGATTAGTGAGGTAAACCATGGTCGACACTTATTATAAGGATTCAATTGATGTGTCTGATGCACACCAAAATAATTTAAAGCACGTTAACGTCAAGCTCCCTAAACACGAAATCACCGTTTTTGTCGGTGAGTCCGGATCGGGGAAATCGTCGTTAGTATTCGACACGATTGCGGCCATGTCACGTCGTGAACTAAACGAAACGTTTCCCAGTTTTTCACAACAGTATCTCCCAAAGTACGGGCAGCCGCACGTTGGTGACATCAAAAATCTGCCAGTTGCCATTGCGATTGAACAGAAACAACTGACCGGCAACGCTCGGTCAACGCTTGCCACCTACACGGGAATCTACTCGTTATTACGACTCTTATTCTCACGAGTTGGAAAGCCGTTTGTGGGGTACTCGGAGGTCTTTTCGTTTAACCTACCACAGGGGATGTGTCCGTACTGTCAGGGGTTAGGCTACGTTGATGAAGTTGATGAGTCGAAGTTAATTGACCCAGAGAAGTCACTTAATGACGGAGCGATTACCTTCGTTAGTTTTGGACCCGGAACCTGGCGTTGGCGGGGATACGGATACAGCGGTTTGTTTGATAACGACAAGCCAGTTAAAGATTACACTCCCGAAGAGTACGACCTGTTGATGCACGCGCCGCAACAAAAACTGTCCAATGCGCCTGCCTACTACAAAACAAGCCAGTACGAGGGGGTGGTTCCCAGAATCAAACGTTCAATCATCAACAGTCGTGAGGGTAAGCACCACAAAGAAGCCATTAGTGAGATTGTGACCCGGGAAGTTTGTCCGGTATGTAAGGGAGCTCGACTTAACCCTAGATCTTTGAGCGTTAAGATTAACGGCGATAACATTAACGACGTCTCTGGGATGGATTTGGTGCAGTTCTTAGACTTTTTGGAGTCCATTAAAGATAACCTTGGAGATGAAATCATCCGGGGCTTGGAGTCTAAGATTAAGCCGTTAATTGACATTGGATTAGGGTACTTGACTCTCGATCGAACCACCAGCACGTTATCAGGTGGTGAAGTGCAACGAATTAAGATTGCTAAACACCTGACCAATTCATTGTCAGATATTCTGTACGTTTTTGACGAACCAAGTGTGGGTCTTCATCCCCACGACATCGCTTTGATAAAAAAGGCCATGATTAACCTAAAGAAAAAGGGTAATACCATCTTTATCGTTGACCACAACCCAGAGATCATGTCGATTGCCGATCACGTGGTCGAAGTGGGACCAAAATCTGGTGCCGAAGGTGGTAAAATCACCTTTACTGGAAGTTATCCAGAAGTGTTGGACTCTGACACCTTGACCGGAAAATGGTTAAGGGCACCCCATCACTTCGCCAAACCACTTCAACCTAAGGGATTTGTAGACTTGAAGCACGTTCACATGCATAACATTGACGACGTGAGTGTCAAGGTACCAACTGGGATTATGACCGTTTTGTCAGGAGTGGCTGGATCTGGTAAGAGTTCACTAGCGGAGGCCATGAAGGACCATCTAAATGGCAATTACGTTGATCTGACGCAAAAACAAGCCGGCATCAGTATTCGTTCAACTCCCGTGACCTATCTCAACATTTTAAACCCAATTCGAAGACTTTTTGCGAAGGCCAACAACGTTTCGACCCAACTCTTTAGTTACAACGGCAAGGGTGCTTGTCCGCGTTGTAAGGGGAAAGGGATCACAATTACCAACATGGCTTTCATGGATCCGGTCGTTCAGACCTGTGAGTTGTGTCACGGAAAACGCTACAGTCAGGAAGCCTTGGGATACAAGTATCACGGTCAAGACATCGCCGACGTTTTGTCAATGTCGGTTGCTCACGCGGCTGAGTTCTTCAAGGATGTTCCTGAAATCGCTAATCCGTTGAAACAGATGAGCGAAGTCGGATTGGATTATTTAGCGTTAAATCAGGCTTTGACCACGCTATCTGGTGGTGAACTGCAACGACTACGATTAGCCCAGATGCTAGAAGAGAAGGGCAAGATTTACTTTCTTGATGAACCCACGGCCGGTCTCCACATGAATGATACGCAACGATTGCTGAAGTTATTTAAACGAATGGTTGCTGATGGCGATTCTCTTATTATCGTTGAACACAACCTTGATGTAATCAGTCAGGCTGATTGGTTGATTGACATGGGACCTGGAGCAGGAACGTACGGTGGAAACGTCCTGTACAGTGGAATTCCTGAGGGATCGGAAAAAGTTCCCCAATCATTTACCGGAAAAGCCCTTAAAAAGTACATGTTGCCTTATAAAGAAAGATAAACAAAAAGAGATCATCACTGATATCAGTGATGATCTCTTTTTGAATTAGAATCCGATGAAAGACTCAATGTTGGCTTTTATCATATTGATACCATCTTGGATGGTCATGATAATTTGTTGAAGAGCATTATTATCCCGTTCACTAGCATTTTGTTCGATTTCTTGTTTGGCTTTTTCAATGACATCTTGAGTTTTTTGGTTAGCTGCATTACTGCCATTGTTGCCACCATTATCAGCGTTGTTCTGGGGTTTATTGTTATAATTTTTAACCACCACGGGCGGATTTTGTTTAACCTGTTGCTGGGCACTCTTTCCTGAACGGTATAAGCCAAAGATTCCCAACAAAATGATAATTAGGAAAATAATGACGATCCAGCGGAACCAGTGGTGTGTCTTCTTTTTAGGAGCACTTTGGTACTGCGTTTGATTGGGTGCTGTTCTATCAACACCCGGGGAAACCACCTGTGCACTTGGTGCGTACACCAAGTTGTAAGTGAGCGTTCCTCTTGCAAAAGTTCCGTTGATATTCTCGTTCGGATTGACGGCCACAACCCGACCCATGTTTGCCGGATAATCAACGTTTCGTTTAAAGGTGACATTAGTGAGGTAACTGACGGCATTCTGATCACCACTAAGTCCCTGAACGACGTATCCCTTTAGGTCAGGGACTTCGATTGAAAATGCTTCCCCGGGAGTTTGCGAATATTTTAATGGGTTAGTCAAATTTTGAGCGTTTTTATCAACAACGTTAATAACTACGTTTCCGACATTGCGGTCCATTCGACTACCAACTGTTTCATTGTTCATTGATTGAGTGCTCCTTTAATCAGTTTATATGCATTATCTTACCATTATTTCTCAATCTCACAAAAAGAATCCAATCCAATTTCCCGCACCTTAATGGGAGATCAGGTGTCGATTAGTCGCTTTAAATGTGATATCATGGTTACTGTAAGTGATAGTTATTAACTATCAGACTGAATATTGAGAGGAAGAATGACATGAGCGAAAAAAAGATTATTGAAAAACTCGATGACATTAAAGATTACGAAGACAAAATGGCTGATTTAGTGTCAGCAATCTTGACCGACCAACCTTGGGAACAAACTGATGAAGTTCGAAACGTTTACTTTTTGGATGTAACTGATTTTGGGAAAGACCTTCAAGACGTTTTGGATCAAATGAACGTTTTGCGTGACCAATACGATGAAACATTACACTCATACTTGGGTGTTCCATTCATCCCTTACGTTCCACTATCAAAATTAACTGATGCCGCTTTTCAAACTTTAGTTGACGTTGACCCAACGGACAACATCACTAAGACTAAGAAGAACAGTGTCTTTGTTGATTCACGTGTTATTGATAGTAAAGATGGTAAGCACATTAGCTTGGACTTACAATTTAACGAACAATAAGATTAAGTGTAAAGAGAGTTGACACCTTGGTGTTAGCTCTCTTTTTTACGTTCTTTAAATAAATGTTTTAAAATGATTGACAGAAAGTGATTTGAGTTGTTTAATTAGTGGCAATTAAAGAAGAGGAGGAATATTCCATGAATAATCATATTGATCATCAAACCGACCTTTATACTTACTTTACTTGGTACAAGTGCGTATCTAAGTAAGGTTGTTTTGAGGGCCTAATTAGATACCGTAAGGATACTAACTAGGCTAATTACAGATTATCGTTGGATATTCCTAATAACGAATGTGTTTTTAATCCCAGTTAGCATCGAATGTTAACTGGGATTTTTGTCTATCGAAAGGAGAATTAGAATGTCAAAAGCATTAATAAGTAAAATGAATCAAGAAATGCTGCAGCTATCACCATCGTCGATTTTAAAATTTAATGATGAGGTGAGTCAGATTCCTGATATTATTCCGTTAACGTTAGGAGAACCAGACTTTAATACTCCCGAACACGTTAAGGACGCGGCAATTAAAAGTATTCAACAAAATGAGAGTCACTATGCCCCAACCAAGGGAACTAAGCGACTGCGGGATGCAGCTGCGCACTTTTTACAAAGTAAATACGATTTAAACTACGACCCGGAGACGGAGATCATTATGACCGCTGGAGCAACCGGCGGAATTTATACGGCGTTAACATCGGTCTTAAATCCTGGGGATGAGGTTTTAATTCCAACGCCGATTTTTCCACTCTACTTTCCGATTATTAAACTACGGGGAGCCACCCCGGTTTTTATGGACACCTCTAAAACTGACTTTGTCCTTACTCCAGAACAATTAGAACAAAATTTAAGGGATCACCCCAAAACCAAGGCGATTGTCTTGAATTTTCCCACTAATCCCACTGGCAAAACTTATCATCCTGGCGAACTCCAAAAACTGGCCGATGTGATTAAAAAGCATGATATTTTTGTGATTTCTGACGAAATTTACAGCGAACTGACTTATGACGGCCAACACGCCTCAATCGCTAAATATCTTCCCGAACAAACCATTTTATTGAATGGAGTTTCAAAGTCACACGCGATGACCGGATGGAGAATTGGGATCATGGCGGCGCCTAAAGACATCACTAGTCAACTTGAAAAAATCGATCAATTTACGATCACTTCGACTACCACAAACGCACAAGCTGCGGCCGCCGAAGCACTTGGAAACGGAATGAATGATACTGATGCCATGAAGAAAGAGTACCGAAAGCGACGTGATTTTGTCTACGAGAAATTGAATGCGATGGGCTTTAAGATGGCCAATCCCGATGGAGCTTTTTACATTTTCGCTAAAATCCCAGCTGGCTTAATTCAAAATAGTATGGACTTTAGCTATGATTTAGCCCGTAAAGCTAAGGTGGCCGTCATTCCCGGAAGTTCGTTTGGCCCAGGCGGCGAGGGTTACGTCCGCATTAGTTATGCTACTTCAATGGAAAACTTAAAAGAAGCCATGGACCGAATTACTGAATATATTGAAAAAGAAAGAAAAAAATAGTGGTGACGCCAAAGCCCTTAACTACTTACGATAGTTAAGGGCTCTTTTGCGGTGTATTTTATTTTATTTACAATTACTTGTTTTGGGCTTCTTTTTCCTGAGCCGCTTGACCCAAGATGTTGAGGTAGTTAAACGGACGGTCAAAGTTTGGTTGAAACAGCATGTCAACCATAGCCAGGTCGTCAATGGTGTTTTCGTTTTGAATGGCAACCGAAAGCACGTTAGCGGATTGTGAAATGTCGTAGAGACTGGTCAATGCGCCACCCAAGATTTTACGGGTGTCAGGACTGTAAACCAGTGACATCAGAACGGGAGTCGTGGTAGGCATGAATTCAGGACGATAGTTGTCTTCGACAATTACTTGGTGAGCGTTAATGCCCTGAGCCTTAGCGGCACTCATGGTTAAGCCGGTTGAGGCGAGGTTTCTGTCGTACAACTTCAGACCAGATGAGGATTGCGTTCCCATGTATTTTTCGGTGTCGTTTTCGATGTTCTTTCCAACCAAGATTCCTTGACGAACCGCATTGGTTGCCAGCGGAATGTAGGCGTTTTTGTGGGTTGGATTGTAGTGAACGGCGGCACTGTCACCAGCGGCGAAGATGTCCTTGTTAGAAGCATGCATGTAATCATCGGTGATGATTGCACCGTTTTCAAGCATGTCAACTTGACCCTTGAGTAGACTCGTGTTGGGTTTGAAACCAATGCACAAAATAGCTAGGTCAGCCGTAAATTCGTCACTGCTGGTCTTAATTGAGACTGTATCACCGTTATCAGTGAACTTTTGCACCATTTGGTTTCCTTCAAACTTAACGCCGTGGTCCTTGTAGTCTTTTTCAACGATGTCAGTAAACTTAGGGTCATAGTATTTACTTAAAACCCGGTCAACCCCATCAATCAGGGTAACTTCGTGGCCGGTCTTAGAATAAGCTTCGGCTAACTCAGCTCCAATGTATCCAGCTCCAATAACAGCGATCCGTTTAGCGTCCTTGGCGTCATCGAAAAGCACCTGAGCGTCGGTCCAGTTCTTACAAAGCTTGACGTGATCGCTATGAACGCCCTCGATTGGAGGGACAACCGGAAGGGAACCACTGGTCATTACGAGCTTGTCGTAATGTTCGGTCTTACTTTCACCGGATTCTAAATCCTTAACGGTGATTTCCTTGTTATTTGAGTCGATGTTAGTGACTTCGTGCTTCATTTGCACGTCGGCGCCTAGTCCCTTTAATTCCTTTGGATCGGAATAGAATAGGCCTTTTGGATCCTTAACTTCGCCACCTAGATAAAGAGCGATTCCACATGATAAAAATGAGATATTGTCATTTTTTTCATAGACAGTTAAGTCATAATCGGGATGCTCTTTTAAGATTTGTTTAACCACAAAAGTTCCCGCGTGGGTACAACCAACAACAATAATTTTCATGATGCAACTTACCTCCTAGTGTGAAACAATATTCATGAATTATAGGTTATCCTACCAGATAAAATTGTGAAATGCTAATCAATACACTCATAAAATGGTTCTTATTTATTATTTTTTGAAAGCGACTTCATTACTATACTCTCTGGCTCTTTCACACATGGTTTGATAAATGCGAACGACATCACGATCGGTGCCCCTTAATTCGTATTCTGCAATTTCAGGGACGTTAAAACGTTCCGCATATCTTCTGGCTGTGAGACAAAATTGGACGTTAAAATTGCGATTACCACTGCCGACGATTCCCATGCAGTAGTCGGCGTTATGGTTGTAAGCAACGTATTCGCCCATGGTGTTGGTCATGAGTTCTTTGACCCCGTTATCGATTCCATTTCCACCGTCAAGGTAGGTCGGCACGAAAACAAAGTACGGTGATGTTTCGTCAGCAAAGTCACTTTGATCTGAGATTTCGGTTGGTTCAATTAGTGGGTTACTAGCATCTTTTTGGTGCTCGGTTTCCGCGTAGTCCTCTAAATTTTGCACGAAGTTGCGGGTGTTACCGGCAATTGAGATGTATAAAATGCGAATGGGTTTGATGATTACTACCTCCTTAAATATGAAAAATAGTCACTATTAGTGTAACCTCTAACAAGTTTAAATGCACAGAATCTTAGAAGTCAAAGCAGCCAAAAAACGCACGGAATTAGTTATCCGTACGTTTTTAATTTAATTTCGTTTCTTTACGATCCAGATGACGATCCCACTGATAGCGAGGATTAAAATTCCGAAGGCGCTCGCAATTGCTCCTAATAGCAGTCCCGGAGTTTGGTATTTCAATTCAATCTGGTGTTTACCAGCTTGAATGGGTGCTCCGACAAAGCCAGTGTTGACCCGAGTAGTTGGTACCTGCTTGCCGTCGACGAAGAGTTTCCATCCCGTTGAATAGGGAATGGAAGTGGTTAAGACGGACTTCTTCTTGTTATTACTGATTCCCTTGACCTCGTTCTTTTTAACCTGAAGGTTTTGGAGACGGTTACGTTGAAGTTTTTGAATCCGTTGTTCATACGAATTGCCAAACGGAACGGCAATAATCTTGGCGTGTTTAAAATTAATCTGGTGGACACCATCAAACGTCAATTTAATTTGATTGCGGCGTTTGGTGGAATACCCTAGGTTAATCAAAGCGTTTTTCTTTTGCGTGTAGTTTGAGAGATTGTCGCGTCCATACTGTGAGTAACCGTTCTTCATTCCTTTCGTTGCAACATTTAAGGAGTACTGACCGACAAACGGAGTGTGGAGGTTCTTTCTTTTCTCGTTTAGTTTCATCATCCGCGTGTAGGGTTGATTTTTGATGGCGTGCTGTCTTTTGGTCATGCTTTCCTTTGAAGCCGACGAGTAATCGTGACTCTGAATGCCCTCTAATTGTAAGTAAATTTCGGCATTTTTGGTGCGGTTAGGTTGCTTAATCTTAAGAAAATACGGAACTGATTTACCGAGGACATCCTTAGTTACCACGCGGAGACCGTCCTGATTTTGCTTCTTGGTGTCATTTTCCAGTTGGACGTTTTCGGAAAGGATCTTTAAGGCGGTCTTCTGAGACGTGTGATTAATGGTTGGTTCGTTGTACTCAACGCTCTTAGAATTGTTAGTGAATGCCGTTAATTTATCGTAGTTATCAAGGGTCTTTTCGTAGTCCGGTTGCACTTCATAACTAAGTTGCTTCTGATTATGTTTCAACTTGGCTGATTTGATGCCCTTAATTGGCGAATCAACATGGACCCCACTGATCATTGCTTGTTCACGCTCGGTTGGGGATAATTTTTGGTACTGTCGGTTTGAGATCGTTTGATCCTGGGTGTAAGCAATTGGAAGTGCGTTCTTGTTTTTTAAAACGTAGGTTCCGTCGGGGTCTTTTTGGTTCACGAGTGGGTTGTCAGACGCAAACAGGAGCGGCTTTTTGTCCTTACCCTTGACCATCTTGAAGCCAAAGGGTTGTGATTTGTTTTGTTGGCCCGTGCGAATAAAGAGGTACTTGACCCCCATTAGATTATCAAGGGTGGTGCGGTAGTCATTTTGAGCGACCGGAGCGTTAAAGGTCCGTTGGTTATTTTGAACGGAATTTTCAAGTTGGCCAATTGCCCCATTTTCCACCGTCAGGTATGACGAAATGTCACGGGTCGAAAATAACATCGGAATGTTGGTATTGATGTTAGAGTAGTTTGATAAGTTGACGTCGTTTCGACCAGCATAGTGGTATCGATTACCAAGTGAGGTCCGATATCCACCCAACCGCGGTTCAACGTACTGATCGGCTCCGTCGTAGAAATTATTGATAAAGTTAGTGGCAACGTGCTTATTAAGCATGCCCTTTGAAAAACCGGCAACGTTGGGACTGTAGTAGCCAATGCCAAGTGAGATAAGGTTTATTATCAAAACGGCGGTCACACTTCCGATGGTTGTCACTGGCTTTAAATGAAAGAGCTGACTACATAGGATGACTCCCATTAAAATCAGCAGGAGGACAATTTCACCGTAGTCATGCGCGCTTAGCTTCATGATGAAGCCGCGAGAAGCCCAAATAAGCACAATGAGGGTGATAATTGCGACAATCATGACTTCCACGTCACGTTTAGTTAACGTGGTGAGATGATCTGAAAGAATTGTGGCAGCCATCCCAATTGGAAGTAAGCCCAAACACATCCACCGGTTTGATGGGGTCGATATGGCGTTGAAGACGGCTCCAAAAGCCGGAATCAGGGCACCAATGAAAACCACCAACAGGCCGATGTTTAGGTAAAGGTATTTCTTGAAGTGGGTCATCGTGTAAACAATGCCCAAAAATCCGAGTCCACTAATCCCAACAATGAGCCAGAAGCTAATGGTCAGGTAACCATTTCCGAGAATTTTACTTGGAATGGAGAGGTAATAGTAGAGAGGATAGAAAAGATAGCCGTTCGCAAAGGTCGAAGTGGTCCTCGTGGAACTTAGGGCAAATAAGAGGGTCGGGGCGAAAATAACAGCACTAATCAAGATTCCCGCTAGAATGGCCGCAACCATTTTGACCAGTGCGCTCACAAAATGAAAGTCAGGTTTTTTACGAAGGCTGAAATACCTAATGATGACGTAGATAATACTGCCAAGCCCAATGATGTAAGCAAAGTAGAAGTTACTTAAAAAAGTTAAGGAAACGGCCAGCATCAGTGGAATGAAGGAATGGTTAGAAATGATGCGTTCGACGCCGTAGCAAATCAGTGGGAAGAAAATCATCGGTAGAATAAAAAAGGGATGGTGCATCCCCGAATAAAGAGCGTAACCCGCAAACGTGTAAGTTAAAGTTCCGAGTACAATACTGTATTTTTTAAAATGAAATTGTTTAATAAATAGTAAAAAGGCCAATCCGGCAACGTACAGGCGCAGGATTACCAGGAGCCCATATCCCAGTTCCAGTAAGTGGTCTGGGAATAAAACGATCAGGTAGTTGAAGAGATCACCGACTACGTAGTACGAAAAACTGGTTAACTGATCAGCACCGAGGCCAATGTTAAACGACCAGTTAGTAAAGCCGTGACTGGGATGGGCAAGAAATTCAGTTAGCATGTGTTTAAAGTTTACGAGAATGGGATAGTGTTGGGCAATTCCGTCCATTCCCCAAATTAGTGAGTTACCGGTTAAGTAAAACGTCCAGATGTAGGCCATGATAATAATCAGAAAAATTAGACTGTAAAAAAGCCAATCCGGACATTTTTTTAAAACTGTTTTCATTGTTTCTATTACCCCTATGTATTAGTAAAGCCGAGGAGGATCCTCGGCTTTATTGATATTAGTTATTTGTCTTTTTGATCGTCATCTGCGTCTGATTCATCATCAGTTGGTTCCAGTTTATTGACCTCTAGCCAGTTAATGAACGAGTTCTTGTAGTCAAGAACCTTAAACTGAAAGCCATCAATGGTAACAACGTCACCCACTTTAATGTGAGGGTTTTGTTCAATGATGAAACCAGCAATCGTAACGATGTCAGAGTCGTCAAAAGCAGGCATCTCAACGTCGAAGTACTTTTCAAAGTCATACGTGTTTAATTTTCCGTTCACCTGGAAGGTGCCATTGGGCTGTTTAAAGATGTATTCGTTAACCTGCGGATCGATTTCGTCTCGAACGGTCCCAAACAACTCTTCGTAGATATCCTTATCGGTAATTAAACCAGACGTTCCACCGTATTCATCGATTACGACAACAATTGGTTGATGCATCTTAATCATTTGTTGAAGCACCATCGTAATGGGGGTGGTTTCGGGGGTCGTACTAATCTTTCGGATTAGTTTTCCGACCTTGACGTTGGAATCGACCTGCGATTGTCTGACCAAATCGTAACTGTAAACGTACCCCAGAATATTATCCTTATCGTTGTCTTTGACAACGGGAATTCGACTGAATTTCTTTTGAATGTAAACGTTAATGGCGTCTTGAACCGTGTCGTTGATGTCAATCGTTACCAATTGGGTCCGGTCAATCATGATGTCCCTGGCCACTTTGTCGTTTAATTCAAACGATCGTTGCATGTACAGATAGTCGTTTCGCTCCAGGTCACCGTTTTTAACGGCATCCTTTGAAAGACTCAAAATCTCTGATTGCGAGAAGGCCTCATCGTTTTCGTTTGCCACCGGGATTCCCAGTAACTTAACCACGCCAGTTGCTGACACATTTAGTAACCACACAAATGGATAGAATAAAATGTGAAAGAAGTGAAGCGGACCAGCAATCACGCTCAAAACCTTCAGTGGCATGTCAATACTAATATTTTTAGGCACAATTTCGGTAAAGACCACTTCTAAATAGGTAAGTAAAAGTACCCCAACAATCGCACCAACACTGTGAGCGGTAGCAGGATTAACACTGAAATCCTTTAATTCCATGATGGAAACCAGGATTTCAATCACGAATGATTCACCAATCCAACCAAGAATGATTCCCGCAAGTGAAACACCTACTTGGGTTGTCGAAAGATACTCATTAAGGTTGGTTACCATTTTCATTTCACGATTAACTTTTTTCTTCTTTTTGTCACTGATATCTTCATCATCCAGTTTTTCTTGGAGGGCACTTGGCCTTGATTGGACCAGTGAGAACTCACACGCGACAAAGAATGCAGCAAAGAAGAACGTTATTAAAATAATTATTAGATCAAGTATTATCTGACCGGTATTCAAATTTCATTCCTCATTTCAAAATTTTAAACAATAAATATATTATAACGTACTTATCCATTTTTTTAAGTATTTAAGATGAGCGGCATAATTAATTGATTTTATCATAAAGCCGCTTGAATGGAAGCAATTTATTAAAATAAATTCCTTATTATGTTACGAAAAATTTTTGATTTTATGGTTTCGAGGAAAAATTAACGGTTAATACGAAAGTTATTTTGTAAGTAGCACTTTTTACCCCAATTATGAGCTAATTTCTTGTGTGAAAGGGACGATCCATCCTAGTATAGAGGGTGCTAAGAGATTAGCAAATAAAATAATAAAAAGGGGTTTTAGTTATGGCAAACGATTTAAGAAAAGCTAGTTATGATCCAATGGATGACTTTTTTGGCGACTTTGGCAAGAGTTTATTAAACTCAGTTGCTGGAAGCAACAGAATGAAAACTGATGTTTTAGACCAAGGCGATGACTACGTCGTAAAGGCAGAATTACCTGGCTTTAGAAAAAATGATATTGACATTAGTTATGATAACGATACCCTATCAATTCATGCTGTTCATGACATTGACAAGGAAAATAAGGGTGACAATGGTCGGATCTTAAGTAGAGAACGTTCATCAAGTGACGTTAACCGTTCGTTTTACATCCCTGATGTTGATGAGACCAAGATTTCAGCTGATTACGATGGCGGTGTTTTGACCATTACTTTGCCAAAATCACAAGATGATGAAACCCAAAACCATCACGTTGAAATTGACTAATTTAATTTAGACTAAGTGTTAAGAGATGATCCGGTTGGACCATCTCTTTTTTTAACTATTTTTAAAGCTTTGCGCTTTTCTTTCATTAGTGGTGCAAAATTTAATTCCTTCTTATACAATATTAATTAGAAATGAATTAATTACATAAGGAGGTGTAACTGTGGCAAGTGACCAGATCGATATTAATAACGTGAATCCGAGTGAGGGACTAACGAGTACGGAAGTTAAACAACAGGTGGCAGACGGTTATAAGAATACGGCGCCTAAACCACTAACGAAGTCTGTGAAACAGATCTTGGTGGAAAACATCTTTACGCTGTTTAACGTAATCAACGTAGTTCTTGGTGCGCTAGTATTCTATACTGGTAGCTATATCAACATGTTGTTCTTGGTGATTGCCATAGCGAACACTACCATCGGAATCTTTCAGGAGATTCGTTCTAAGCGCCAGGTTGACAAAATGGCGTTGTTGTCTCAGAGCAAGATCAAAGTTCGACGGAACGGAAAAATTGAACTTATTCAACCGGACCAGATTGTTTTAGGAGACATCGTTGAACTGGATCGTGGGGACCAGGTACCGGTTGACGGAGTCGTAAAACAAACCAAGGGGATTGAGGTTGATGAGTCTCAAATCACCGGTGAATCCAATCCAATTGAGAAAACCACCGGAGATGAACTGACGTCTGGCAGTTTTCTGGTTAGTGGAAAAGCCTTCATGCTTGCAACTAAAGTTGGCGATGAGACCTTTGTTAACACGATTACAAACCAGGCTAAGACCGACAAGAGTAAGAACAGTGTCTTAATCTCGCTGATTAAAAAAATCATCAAAATTCTGACTTTTATTATCATTCCACTTGGAGTAGCACTTTTTGTTTCCCGTTTGATGCACGGGGTGAGCGTTAATAATGCCATTCTGGGAACCGTGGCGGCCATGATTGGGATGATTCCGGAAGGGTTGGTTCTTTTGACGTCAGTGACCCTCGCAATTTCTGCCTATCACCTGGCAAAAAAACGGGTCTTAGTCAGAGACCTTTCTTCCATTGAAACTCTGGCACGGGTGAACACGATCTGCCTGGATAAAACCGGGACGATTACCAGTGGCGAATTGAAATTTAAACAGATGGTGAAAGAAGCTCCTAATTACACTGATCAACAAATTGCCGAAATCATGGGCTCTTTGGTCCATGAAATTGATGACAATAACGAGACCGCTTCAGCGCTTAAAAATGAGTTCAAGCAGCACCCGTACGCTGCTAGTATGATCGTGCCGTTCTCTTCAGCGAGAAAGTGGAGTGGGGCCGAGTTAGACGACAAAGGCAAATACGTCTTCGGAGCACCTCAGTTCATTTTGGATCTAACTGACAAGCAACAACAAGAAGTTAAGCATTACGCCGAACAGGGTTTTCGGGTCATTGCGCTCGCAAAAGTGGACCAATTAAACGAGGATAGTATCGCTGGTAGTGAACTGATTGCCTTAATCTTGATTACAGACGTCATTCGGCCGAACGCTTCTGAAACCCTGCAGTTTTTCTATAACCAGGGGGTGGACTTAAAGGTCATCTCTGGCGATGATCCGGTCACCGTTTCAAGCATTGCCAATCGGGTCGGCATTCACAATTCCGATGATTACATTGACATGACGACGATTGAAGACGACGCCAACTATCGTGATTTGGTCAAGCAGTACGTGGTGTTTGGACGGGTCAAACCCGACCAGAAACAACGGCTAATTAAGGCGCTACAAGAAAACGGTCGGACGGTTGCCATGACTGGTGATGGGGTCAACGACTTACTGGCCTTAAAGCAGTCAGACTGTGGAATCGCAATGGCATCAGGATCTGAGAGTGTCAAGAGTATTGCCGACTTCGTGATTATTGATTCCAACTTCGACGCCCTCATTAAGGTGTTAAACGAAGGTCGGAGGGTGATCAACAACATTGATAGCATCGCCTGCCTGTACCTGATTAAGACCATGTTCTCGGTCATGCTCAGCGTGCTCTTTCTGTTTTTTGCCAGAAACTATCCGTTTCAACCAATTCAACTCACGCCGATTAATGACTTAATGGTCGGAATCCCATCGTTTCTCTTGGCGCTTGAACCAAATTATCGAGCTTTAAAAGACCGCTTTGCTTCTAACATTTATGAAATTTCACTTCCAGCCGCACTAAGTGTCGTTTTCTACATTTTAGTGATTGGTGTGATTGGCGATATTTTTGGACTATTCACCTCAATTACTTCATCACTGAGTGTTTTGATTACTGGGGTCATCTGTTGGTTGGCTTTGACAATGGTTTGTCGACCATTTAACCGCTACAAACTAACCATCGTCGTTTTGAGTATCACACTCTTTTTGGCGGTGTTCATCTTTCTTGGTAAAATTTTCTCGTTGGTCACGATCTTTACGTGGTCAGTCGGAGGAATTGGATTATTATTAGCTCTTACAACTGATTTCACATTTGTTGGGGTGCAAAAGTGTGTCAGATTAGTTAGACATAAACTTTTTAACAAATAAGGATTTAGACAGATAGCGTCATGAGGGCGTTATTTGTCTTTTTAATTAACAGTTAGTGCATTATTTAACAATAGTATTCGTCAAATTAATTAATTATTTTTTAAGAGTTTAATAACCGTCAGAATAATAAGTGATAAAAATAACAATGAACCATTGCTTTTTGAAAAAGATGATGATATGATATTAGTTGTGAAGAAAATAACAAGAAAATATTGGAGGCTGGAAGTATGACAGATGCAAAGCAACAACCCAATGTTGAAGAGATCGATAAGAATATTGATGCCAAAGTTCAAAAAGCACGCATTGCCGTAGATGAGATGAGTAATTTCGACCAGGATAAGGTTGATAAGATTACCCACGCCATGGTACTTGCTGGGGTTAACGCCCACCAAAAATTAGCTAAAATGGCTTATGAAGAAACCGGACGTGGTGTTGAAGAAGACAAGGCCATTAAGAACTTGTTTGCCACCGAAGAAATTTGGCACGATATTCGTAATGATAAAACCGTTGGGATCATCTCAGAAGACTCTGAAAATGACCTGATTAAAGTTGCTGAACCACTCGGTGTTATTGCTGGAATTACCCCAGTTACTAACCCAACCTCAACTACTTTATTCAAGGCAATTATTTCAATGAAGACTAGAAACGCCATCATCTTTAGTTTGCACCCACAAGCCCTTCAATCGTCAATTGAAGCTGCTCGAATCGTGCGTGATGCTGCGGTTAAAGCTGGTGCACCTAAGGACGCCATTCAATGGATTGAAAAGCCTAGTCGAGAAGCTACGAACGCTTTGATTCAGAACCCTGGCGTTGACATTACCCTTGCAACTGGTGGTCCTGGATTGGTTAAGGCCGCATACTCCGCTGGGAAACCAGCTTTAGGAGTTGGTCCTGGTAATGGTCCCGTTTACGTTGAAAAAACCGCCAACATCCCACGTGCCGTTAACGATATCGTTTTATCAAAGACCTTTGATAACGGGATGATCTGTGCCACTGAAAACAGTGCGGTAATCGATGCCGATATCTATAAAGATGTAAAAGAACAACTTGAATTAAACCGGGTTTACTTTGTTCCAGAAAAAGAAAAACAAAAATTAACTGACGCCATGTTTGACAGCAAGCGTCTTAGTGTTAAGGGTCCAATTGCTGGTGCCACTGCGCAACAAATTGCTGACATGGCTAAGATCAAGATCCCAGAAGACACTCAAGTGCTTGCCGTTGAGATGACCGGAATTGGTCCTAAGTACCCAATGTCAGGGGAAAAGTTATCACCAGTTCTTTCGGTCTACAAGTCAAAAGACCACAAGGATGCTTTCAGAATTTGTGCTGAACTTCTAAACTACGGTGGATTAGGTCATACCGCAGCAATTCAAACCTCAGATGATCAATTGGCCGTTGACTTTGGGGTAGCCGTTAAGGCTTCGAGAGTGATCGTTAACTCACCATCTGGTCTTGCTGGAGTTGGTAATTTGTACAACAACATGACCCCGTCACTTACGCTTGGAACCGGATCATGGGGTAAAAACTCAATCTCCCATAACGTTACTGATTATGACTTGTTGAACATTAAAACTATCGCAAAGAGAAGAAATAATATGCAATGGATTAAACTACCTCGAATCTACTTCGAAAAGAACTCAGTTCGCTACCTCCACGACATGCCTGGTATTAAAAAGGCCTTTATTGTTACTAGTCCTTCCATGGTTAAGTATCACTACGTTGACAAAGTCTTAGATGAATTGAACCGAAGAGAAGATGACGTTCAGTACTACATCTTCGATGACATTCATGGTGAACCAACAACTGACATGGTTAACGCTGGGGTTACCCAAATGAACGCCTTTAAGCCAGATACCATCATCGCCCTTGGTGGAGGATCACCACTTGATGCCGCTAAGATGATGTGGTTAATTTACGAAAACCCTGAGACTGACTTCTTTGGTGCAAAACAGAAGTTCTTGGATATCAGAAAACGTGCTTACAGATACAACAAACCAGAAAAATCACAAATGGTTGCCATTCCAAGTACTTCTGGAACTGGTTCAGAAGTAACGCCATTCTCAGTTATTACTGATTCAAAGCTTCACGTTAAGTATCCATTAGCTGACTACGCTTTGACACCTGACGTTGCCATTGTTGATCCACAGTTTGTTAAGACGGTACCAAAGGGCACCATTGCTGCCTCAGGACTTGATGCCTTAACTCACGCGATTGAGTCATACGTTTCAACCATGGCTTCAGATTACACTCGTCCAATGTCACTTCAGGCCATCAAGATGATTTTTGATAACCTGACTGACTCGTACAACGGTAACATGGAAGCTCGAGACAAGATGCATACCGCCTCAACGATCGCCGGAATGGCATTTGCGAACGCTTTCCTTGGAATTACCCACTCAATTGCTCATAAGATTGGTGGACAATTCGGGATCACCCACGGGCTTGCCATTGCCATTACTTTGCCACACGTTATCAGATATAACTTCAAGAAACCAAAGAAGATTGCCACATGGCCTAAGTACGAATCATTTAGAGCCGACGACGATTACGCTAACATCGCTCGCTACCTTGGTCTTCCTGGAAACTCCAATGAAGAATTGAAGGAAGCCTTGGTTCACCGCTTCATCGAATTAGCTCACTCGGTTGGAGTTGAACTTGATCTGAAGTCACAGGGTGTAAGCAAACAAGAGTTAGAAGCAGCTGCCGATCATCTTGCCGAACTGGCATATGCTGATCAATGTACAACTGCTAACCCGAAAGAACCACTGATCGCAGATCTCAAGAAGATGATTCTTGACGAATACGAAGGTGTTGGGGTTGAAACGCAAACTGATAAAGAAGTTTAGTTTCTAAGTTATTAAGAACTAAAAAGTAGGAATTCCAAACGGAATTCCTACTTTTTTTGTGCAATTGATTTGGTTAAAACGTTGATTAATTCTTGCTCTTCGGGTGAAAGAACGTGACTTTTACGAAAGGCCACCGAAACATAAAACGGGGGTAAATCTTCATCGTCAATTGGGATGGGGACAAGGTTGTCGGAAGGTTTAATGGCCTTACTAACCAAAAAGGTGATCCCCACGTCTTCAGAGACTAATTGTTTGGCTAGCTCAATGTCAGACGTACGATACTTAATTTTGGGGTGAATGGCGTGAAGCTTAGACAGATCCGAAAAAACCTGAGTGTGAACGAAGTCACTGGAGAGGCCCACAAACTCTTCGTTTTTGAGGTCAGCAAATTTAACGGAGTGAGCGTCTGCCAGTGGTGACTGTCGATTCACGACCAGCATGAAGTGGTCTTTGGTTAAAACCGTCGCGTCGATCTCACTACTTTCAAGCGGTTTGGATGATCCTAAAAGTGCTAAGTCGATTCGACCGTCTTTTAATTCCCCTAAAAGCTTTTTGGAACCACTCTCTGAGTTATCAAGATCATTTAGGATCCCAAGTGAAAATAGTTTAGACGCCAGCTTGGGAAAATAATAGTTGCCAATGATTGGTGGAAGACCAAAGCGAATGACATGGTCACTGATGCTGCCCATTTCGTTGTTAATTTTGTCTACTTCCTTCATAATTACCTGGACGTGTTTTTCAAGGTCGGCGCCGGCCTTAGTGAGTTTAATTTGGTGGTGGGCCTGATTTCGATTAATTAATTCGACGTTGAAGTTATCCTCTAAACGCTTAATGGCCATGGTAATCGTGGGCTGTTTAACGTGATAATACTTAGAAACGTCGGTGTAATTTTTAAGCTCGGTTAACTTGTTGAAGTACATTAAATCTTTTAGCTTCATGATGACCTCATATAAATTAAATTTATGAATAAATTGTGTTTGACTATCTTTTTGATAGTGAATTAGTATTTAAAAGAATCAATTACAGACTATTTTACTACAAAAAGGAGTCTTAAAATATGGCTAAAGGTGAAGAAATATTGAACAATCCCTTTATCAATAAAGGGACTGCATTTACTGATGATGAACGAAAGACATTAGGACTGGTGGGGATGCTTCCACCGAACGTTCAAACTTTGGGCGAACAGGTTGAAAACGTTTATGACGAATACCAACACAAGGGTAGTGACCTTGAAAAACGCATCTACTTGATGAGTATTTTCAACGAAAATCGGGTTCTATTCTATGCTACCTTCGCTAAACATGTCACTGAATTCATGCCAGTCGTTTACGATCCAACGATTGCTGACTCAATTGAAAATTACTCCAGACTGTACGTTAACCCACAAAACGCGGCGTTTTTATCAATCAATCACGATGACCCTGAAACGATCCGTGAAAGTTTGAAGAACACTGCTTCCGGACGCAATATCAAGTTGATCGTTGTAACCGATGGCGAAGGAATCCTTGGAATTGGTGACTGGGGAACTCAAGGAATTGACATCCCAGTTGGTAAATTAATGGTTTACAGTGCCGCTGCTGGCATTGACCCATCTGAAGTCCTACCAGTGGTCTTAGACGTTGGAACTACTAACAAGAGTTTACTCGACAATCCACTCTACCTTGGTAATCATCAGGACCGCGACTACGGTCAAAAGTACTACGACTTCGTTGACAAGTTTGTAAAAGAAGCAGAAGACTTATTTCCTAATTTATACTTGCACTTTGAAGACTTTGGGCGTGCCAACGCTTCAAACATCCTTGATAAGTACAAGGATGACTACTTGGTCTTTAACGATGACATCCAGGGAACTGGAATTATCGTCCTTGCTGGTGTCTTAGGTGGCCTTAAGATTTCTGGTGAAAAGATGACCGATCAGAAGTACCTGTGCTTTGGTGCCGGAACTGCCGGCGTCGGAATTGCCGAACGGGTTTGTGAAGAGATGGTGCAAGCTGGCTTATCCGAGGAAGAAGCTAAGAAGCATTTCTACATGGTTGATAAGCAAGGCCTCTTGTTTGACGACATGTCCGACCTAACTCCTGGACAAAAAGAGTTTGCGAGAAGTCGTTCTGAATTCTCTGACTCAGAAAACCTGACCGACTTACTCTCAATTGTGAAGGCTGTTCATCCATCAATCATGGTTGGAACTTCTACTCAACACGGCGCCTTCACTGAAGACGTTATTAAGGAAATGGCCGCTCATACTGACCGTCCAATCATCATGCCAATCTCAAACCCAACTAAGTTGGCTGAAGCAACTGCTTCCGATTTGATCAAATGGACTGATGGTCGTGCCTTAGTCGCTACCGGTGTTCCAAGTGCACCCGTTGAATACAACGGAGTTAAGTATGAGATTGGACAGGCTAACAACGCCTTAGTCTACCCAGGAATTGGGTTAGGTGCCATTGCTGCCACCGCCACTAAACTTAACGACGACATGATTAGTGCTGCTGCTCATTCCCTTGGTGGAATTGTGGATTCAACGGTTCCTGGGGCTGCCATTTTGCCACCAGTTGACCAGTTAACCGAATTCTCTGAGACCGTTGCGATTGCTGTTGCTCAAAGCGCAGTTGATCAAGGGATTACGCGCGAAAAGATTACGGACGTTAAGTCGGCCGTTGATGATGAAAAATGGTATCCCGAATACCCAGATTTAACTAATTTAAACAAATAATTGGAGGAATGTTACATTGGCAGCGTTTATTACTTCACTAGAAAGTGTTGCTGAGATTGTCATTGTCATTGCACTTGGATATTTCTTGAGAAAGTCAGGCAAGTTTGCCGACAGTTTTAAGGGAAACATCTCATTCTTAATCATGAATGTGGCTTTGCCTATTTCAATCTTCGTATCAGTATTAGATAATTTGACCCGCGGAAAGTTAGTTGGGCTAGCTGGCGGACTGTTATACACCGTAATTAGTTTTGCGTTAGGTTACATTGTCGCAATTGCCTTAGTCTACATCCTAAAAATTAGAAAGGGTCGTAGGGGAACTTTCATTAACATGGCGGTGAACGCCAACACCATCTTCATTGGGCTGCCTTTGAACTTGGCACTGTTTGGAACTTCTGGGATGACTTACTTCCTGATTTACTATGTAATGAACACCATCTCAACTTGGGCCATCGGAATCTTCTTCATCTCAGGAGACGATCCCACCAAGAAGAAGGGTGAAAGCAAGGGGAACTTTAACTGGAAGAAGTTGCTTCCAGCTCCACTGATTGGTTTCTTGGTTGCGTTAGTTTGGATTCTGATTGTTAACGTTAAGTTGCCAATGTGGATCGACAAGACCTGTAACATGATTGGTGGTCTTGTAACACCATTATCCTTAATCTACATTGGGATTATTTTGGCCGATGCTGGTCTTTCATCAATTCACTTTGATAAAGATTCCATTGCCGCACTACTTGCTCGTTTCGTGATTGCTCCGGCAATTATGATCGGAACCTTACTGGTCTTCATGCACACCGGCGCTGGGATTCCAAACATCGAATTTGGCACCTTAGTAATTCAATCTGCCACCCCTGGTTTGGCTGTGCTTCCAATTCTGGTTAGTCAGTCCCATGGTGACGTTGATTACGCTACTAACTTGGTCGTAACCAGCACGATTCTGTTCGTGATCGTGGTTCCAATCTTGATGGCCATTATCAACTTTATCGTATAGATAAGTAATTAATAAAGAAGTCAGACGTTCAATCTGGCTTCTTTTTGTTTGCACAGGTCACTAACACGGTTTGAAAGTGGTAACGTAGAAGTATGCACAATTTCATTTATTAATTAATTGGAGGGATTAAACAGTGACCGCATTTATTGCCTCACTAGAGAGTGTCGCTGAGATTGTTATTATTATTGCTTTAGGGTATTTCCTTCGTCGTTCCAACAAAATGACGGATGGTTTTAAGGGAAATGTTTCGTTCTTAATTATGAACATTGCCTTACCAGTTTCGATTTTTATTTCCGTTTTGGATAATTTGAATCGGGGAAAATTAGTTGGACTAGTTGGCGGACTACTATACACGTTGATTAGTTTTACCCTGGGTTATGTAATCGCAATCGCATTGGTTTTTGTTTTAAGGATCAGAAGGGGTCGAAGAGGGGCCTTTATCAACATGTCGGTCAACGCCAACACGATTTTTATGGGATTACCCTTAAACATTGCGTTGTTTGGAAACGCCGGGATGACGTATTTCTTGGTCTACTATGTGATGAACACCGTCTCAACCTGGGCGATCGGAATCTTCTTCATTTCAGGAGATGACCCAACGAAACAAAGGGGAAAAAAGAAAAAGAAGGTTACCCTCAAACAGATTTTACCGCCGCCACTGGTTGGATTTATCTTAGGTTTGGCGTGGATTTTGATCGTGAACGTCAAATTGCCAGCTTGGATTGATAAGACCTGCAACATGATTGGTGGATTAGTGACACCGTTAGCATTGATCTACATTGGAATCATTTTAGCCGATGCCGGCTTATCTTCAATTCATTTTGATAAGGATACCATTGCCGGACTGGTAGGAAGATTTGTGGTTGCGCCAGCAATCATGATTGGAACCCTCTTAGCGTTTATGCATTTTGGCGTGAACATGGCCCTTCCAGAGTTTGGGACGTTGGTAATTCAGTCGGCAACACCCGAACTAGCGGTTTTGCCGATTTTAGTTAGTCAATCCCACGGGGACGTGGACTACGCCACTAATTTAGTGGTAACCAGCACCGTGCTGTTCGTTATCGTGGTTCCGATCCTGATGGAAATTATTAATTTTATTATGTAAGTAAAAGAAGCTATTGGATGGCTTCTTTTTTAGTTATATATTTATAATGTGGGAAATTATTTTAGTAGGAGTGAGAGACATGAACGATAAAATTGCAAAGGTAAAAGAGTACGCCAAAGAGAACATGAGTAAGGATAAGAGTGGACACGGATTTGACCACATCCAACGGGTCGCAAACATGGTCTTACAATTGATGGGGACCGAACCAGCTAACGGTGAGATTGCCCTTTCAGCTGCTTACTTACACGACGTTTTTGACGATAAATTGGTGGATGATCCGGACGCTAAAAGAGAGGAAGTCAAAGAGCGGTTAGCAAAATTTGGCTTTAGTCCTGATGAGATTTTGCAGGTGATGGACATTATCAACCACATGTCTTTTAGTGACAACATTGAACACAAACAACCGTTATCAAAAGAGGGTCAAATCGTTCAAGATGCTGATCGATTAGATGCTCTGGGTGCGATTGGAATTGCGCGGGCCTTTCAGTATGGCGGGGCACATCATCGGACCATTTATGATCCGATGATTAAGCCACGGACTTTAACTACTAAAGCAGATTATCGCAACGCAACTGACGATACTACCATTAATCATTTTTACGAAAAGTTGTTTAAGATTGCTTCCGATTTAAATACCGAGGCTGCTAAACAAATTGGAAAGAAGAGAACTCAGTACATGCGTGAATTTGTTGCTGAATTTAAAAACGAATGGGATGGATAAAAAACGCCGATCCAAAGGGATCGACGTTTTTAGTTTATTCGGTAATATCAGCAAAGGTTCCGTTGACTAATTGTTTGACGTCTTCGGCATTTACTTTAACAGAACGACCAATCTGACCGGATGACACAATGATGTCACCCTGTTTTTGGGCTTCTTCATCAATATAGATGGGATAACCCTTTTGTTCATAAATTCCGATGGGGGTATTTGCACCGTGCTCATATCCGGTCGTATTAACTAAGTCTTTTAGGGGAACCATGCCCACTTTTTTGTTGCCAGAAGCCTTGGCTAACTTTTTGTAACTTAAGCGTTCATCTAAGGGAACCACTCCAATGACGGGACCAGTTGTTTTTCCAGTCAGTGCTAACGTTTTGTAGATTAAATGTTGATCAACGTCAGCTTCGTTAGTGGTAATTTGTTGAACGTCTCCCTCTTGATGGGTGGCAAAAATCATCTGTTGAAAGGGAATTTGGTGTTTTTCTAGGATTTGTTCGACTAAGGTTTTGTGGACTTGATTCTTTTTTTTCTTTGACAAATGGCTCACCTCTCGGAGGTATTTTATCATATTAATAAAATATAAGTAAAAATTTCATTTACTTTTAATTCTTATTTATGTAGAATCAACGTGGAAGGAGATGCAAAGGAAAATGAGTGAGAAAGATGAAAAAAAAGCACCAAAGAAAAAGCATGCCCTAATTGAGTATGCGAATGGTAAATCCCTCCAAGAAATTAACGGAAGCGTTGATGTCCCTGAAGGATTAGGATTTTGGAAAACATTATTCATGTATTCAGGACCAGGAGCGTTAGTTGCGGTGGGGTACATGGATCCCGGAAATTGGTCAACTTCAATTACCGGTGGTCAGAACTTTGGATACTTGCTGATGTCAATTATCTTGATTTCAAGTTTGATCGCGATGTTACTTCAATACATGGCGGCTAAACTTGGTATCGTGACACAAATGGATTTAGCGCAGGCGATTCGTGCAAGAAGTAGTAAGACATTAGGGGTTATCCTTTGGATAACAACTGAGTTAGCAATTATGGCGACCGATATCGCGGAAGTTATCGGGGCAGCGATTGCGTTGTACTTGCTATTCCATATTCCATTGTTGATTGCCGTTTTAATTACGGTTCTTGATGTTTTGGTACTGTTACTACTTACAAGTATTGGATTTAGAAAGATTGAAGCCATTGTTGTTTGTTTGATTTGTGTCATCTTCTTGGTATTTGCCTATGAAGTAACTCTTTCAAACCCACAGTGGTCAAAGGTTTTCTTAAACTTAGTTCCAAACATCAAAACCGTTCAAACCCATCCATTTGTAGGTGGTCAAACTCCGTTAAGTGGTGCCTTAGGTATCATCGGAGCCACCGTTATGCCGCATAATCTATACTTACATTCTGCCATTTCGCAAACCCGTAAGACTGATAATAACGACGAGGATTCAGTGGCACGCTCAGTTAAATTTTCAGCTTGGGATTCCAACATCCAATTAACAATGGCGTTCTTTGTTAACGCATTGTTATTGATTATGGGGGTTGCGGTCTTCAAGTCTGGTGCCGTTAAAGACCCATCATTCTTTGGTTTGTTTGCTGCCTTAAAGAATCCTGATTTTATGACCAACCCATTACTAGCAAGTGTTGCTAAAACCGGAGTTCTTTCAATCCTGTTTGCCGTGGCTTTGCTTGCTTCTGGTCAAAACTCCACTATCACTGGTACTTTGACTGGTCAGGTTGTTATGGAAGGTTTCATCCATATGAGAATGCCTTTGTGGGCTCGTCGTTTGGTAACCCGTGTCATTTCAATCATCCCAGTTGTTATTTGTGTACTTTTGAGTAGTGGAAAACCAGCCATTGAAGAGCATGAAGCGCTTAATACTCTGATGAACAACTCACAGGTCTTCTTGGCGTTTGCTTTACCATTCTCCATGTTGCCGCTTCTGATCTTTACCGATAGTAAATTTGAAATGCGTGGAAAACGGTTCGTTAATGCCCTTTGGGTTAAAATTGCTGGTTGGGTATCTGTGATTGCTTTGACTTTCTTGAATCTGTATGGTTTGCCAAGTCAGATTGTCAGCTTCTTTGGTGATAATCCAACTCCAGCTCAAACCGATATGGGGAACTGGATTGCCTACATCTTGATTGTTTTAGTTCTGGCCCTCTTGACTTGGGTCGTTTGGGACTTGTACAAGAGTAATAAACGATTCATGGAGGAACATAAGAACGCGAAAAAAGAAGTCGATCAGTACGAATAATTAATTAGAAAAATAGAACTTCGATTTGATCGGAGCTCTATTTTTTTAGCCAAAATTTATTATTTTTAATATGTTAAAATAATGGGTAAGAAACGTCTAATAAGGAGTATTGAATGGCTGATCTAGTTTATAAACGGGTAATGGATGATTTAAAAAAGAAGATTGATTCCAACTATTTCAATAATAATCGTTTACCGGATGAACGGACTTTAAGTTCAAAGTATCACGTCAGTCGGAGCTCGGTTAAGCAAGCTTTAGGTATCCTAGCGGAACAGGGAATTATTTTCAAGAAACGTGGCTCTGGGACCTTTATTAATCCACTTTATTTGAAGAATAAATCTATTTTTAGTTACGAGGGATCTAACCTTGGAATTACCAATAATCTGAAGGTTGAGGGGTACGATCCAAAGATTGATTTACTGGAATTTAAAGTTGTTGCCCCCACCCCTGAGATTTTAGAAGATCTGTTTCTAAATCATGGTGATGAAGTGTATGAGATTAAACGGCTCCGCTCGGTTGATTCGACACCTATTATTATCGAGTCTGGTTATATTCCGGTTAAAGTGGCGCCCAAGATGAGTAAGCGAGTGGTTAAGGGTTCGATTTTTAACTACTTAGAGGAAAAGCTAAACAAGACGGGAACCAAATCCTACATGTCGATTGAAGCCCAACCGTCCACGATTGATGATCAAAGACTATTGAACTTAAAACCTGATGAACCAGTCGTGGTCATGGGTGGGATTTTCTTTTTAGACGATGGAACCCCGTTTGAAATTTCCAACATGCGCATTCATTATAAGTACTTTAATTACAACACGTTTGTTGATTTGAATAACTAGAATCGACTTTTACTCAATTTTTTGAGTTAGTTTAAAAGTGATATAATGGAATTGTTGTAAGCACGTACATTGGTTCGGAATTAACGTAATGTAAGAATGTACGAAGAGATTTAAAAGAGTGCCAATGCTGGCAAAAAAGGAAGTATTAAGATGGCGAAAAAGAACGTTAGAGTTAGATATGCACCAAGCCCAACTGGTTTTTTACACATCGGAAATGCACAGTCTGCTTTATTTAATTATCTGTTTGCAAAACATTTCGGCGGAACGATGGTTCTTCGAATCGAAGATACTGATTTAAAGCGTAACGTTGACAGTGGTGAAAAAAGCCAGATGGACAACTTACGCTGGTTAGGGATTGACTGGGATGAAGGCCCTGATAAGCCTAATCCGAAGTATGCTCCCTATCATCAAACGGAGCGAAGAGCTTTGTATGATAAATACATCAGTGAATTAATGGACAAGGGTCTGGCATACAAGGACTTTGCCACTGAAGACGAACTAAAAGAGATGCGGGAAAAGCAACGGGCAAATAAAGAGGCTCCACATTACGATGGACGTTGGTATGGTGCTTCTGAAGCTGATATTCAAGCCGCTGAAGATAAGGGATTACCTTACACAATTCGTTTACATTTACCAAAGGATCATACCTACGAATGGGACGACATTGTGAGAGGTAAGGTTGAATTTAATTCTGACAATTTAGGTGGCGATTTTATCATTCAAAAGAGTGATGGATTACCAACCTATAACTTTGCTGTGGTGGTCGATGACCATTTAATGGACATTACTGATGTTTTAAGGGGGGACGATCACATCGCTAACACCCCTAAGCAAATGGCCGTTTATGATGCATTAGGATGGCAGCACCCTAACTTTGGTCACATCTCATTGATTTATAATCCGAAGACCGGTAAGAAGTTAAGTAAACGTGACAAGGATACTTTGCAGTTCATCAGTGAATACAAGCGTGAAGGATACTTACGTGAAGCAATCTTTAACTTCATTGCCTTTCTTGGGTGGTCACCGGTTGGTGAAAAGGAAATCTTTTCAAAGGACGAATTGATTAAGGCGTATGATCCAAAGCGAATGTCAAAATCGCCAGCTTTCTTTGACCAACACAAATTAGACTGGATTAACTCGCAATACGTAAAGAGCATGCCATCAAGTGAACTTGCCGATCGAGTGGTCGAACTCGTTGACGAAGGGCAGACTGACATTGCCAAGAAAATTCAAGAAGATGACATTCCCAACCTGCACGATTACGCTGAACAGGTGATTGATATTTACAAACACAGTGTGTTTAAGTTGACTGAAATCATGGAATACATGGATTTCTATTACAATATTTTGGGTCAAAACATTGATTACTCAAAACTTAGCGACTTTTCACACGATGATTTGGAAAAGTTATTCAATGCTTTAGAAGACAAGATTCATGAGGCCAGTGAAAATGGTCAAAATAAGGGACTTGATTATGGTCCAATTGTTAGTGAGGTTGGCAAAGAAACGGGGATGAAGGGTAAACAGCTTTATTTCCCACTAAACGTCATCTTTACTGGTGACACATCTGCTCCCCAAGTTGCGCAGATTATGGGGCTATTTTCACCGTCAGTTATCAGTGCATTAATTAATAAAGCACTTCGTGGAATTGAATAAAATATTTTAAGTCTCCAATTGAAAAATTGGAGACTTTTTAGTGCTTAAAATTGCTTGAAATTAGGGTTTTTAAGGGCTTAAAATTGGTTCGTATCAATTGTCGAAATGGTTGACATTTCACCAAAAGTCTTTATCATAGTTGTTGTAGGTAAGCCAATAAGTTTGGCGCTTTCAAAAACAGATTAGATCCAGCTCGAAAACGAGCTGCCGATTATTTAAAAGGAGTGTTATAGCATGGCAGTAGATTATGATTCCAAATCATATTTTGAAAAAATGCAACAATACTGGAATACTGCAAATTACTTGTCAGTAGGTCAGCTATTTTTACGTGCTAATCCTTTGCTTAAGAAGCCTTTGACTTCTGAAGATGTAAAGGTTAAGCCAATTGGACATTGGGGAACAATTGCCTCACAAAACTTTGTTTATACCCATTTGAACCGTGTCATCAACAAATATGACCTTAATATGTTCTATATTGAAGGTTCAGGTCACGGTGGCCAAGTTATGGTTTCAAATTCTTACATGGATGGAAGCTACTCAGAAATCTATCCTAAGATTTCTCAAGATGAAGCCGGAATGGCTCGCCTGTTCAAGCAATTTTCATTCCCTGGTGGAATTGCATCACATGCTGCACCTGAAACTCCAGGTTCAATTCATGAAGGTGGAGAATTAGGTTATTCACTTTCACATGGTGTTGGTGCAATCTTTGATAATCCTGACGTTATCGCTGCCGTTGAAATCGGTGACGGTGAATCAGAAACTGGTCCTTTGGCTGGTTCATGGATGTCAAGTAAGTTCATCAACCCTGTTACTGATGGTGCTGTTTTACCAATCATTAACTTAAACGGATACAAAATTGCTAACCCAACTGTCTTAGCTCGTATGACTGACGAAGACATTACTAAGTACTTTGAAGGTATGGGCTGGAAGCCTCGTTTCGTTGAAACCAACATGCCTTATGGTACCGACCAAATGGAAACTCACGAAAAGCTTGCTAAAGTTATGGATGCTTCAATTGAAGAAATTAAAGCCATTCAAAAGAACGCTCGTGAGAACCAAACTGCAGAAACTGCTACAGAACCAAAATGGCCAATGATCATCTTCCGTTCACCTAAGGGATGGACTGGTCCTAAGAAGAACGCTGAAGGTCTTCCAATTGAAGGATCATTTAGAGCTCACCAAGTTCCAATTCCACTATCAGCAGATGACATGGGTACTGCTGATGAATTCGTAGAATGGATGAAGAGTTACAAACCTGAAGAATCATTTGATGAAAATGGTACTTTAAAGCCATACCTTAGAGAATTAGCTCCTAAGGGTGACAAACGGATGTCAACGAACCCAATCACTAATGGTGGTATCGACCCTAAGCCATTAGACTTACCTGACTACCGTGATTACGCTCTTGATATCAAGACTCCTGGTGCTACTGAAAACGAAGACATGGTTGTTTGGTCCGAATGGCTACGTGACGTTACTAAGAGAAATCCTAATAACTTCCGTGGATTCGGCCCTGATGAAACATGGTCTAACAGATTATGGCACTTATTCGATGTTACTCGTCGTCAATGGTTGCCAAATATCAACCCACCATATGATGAGTACATGGCTCACTATGGTCGTTTGATTGATTCACAACTATCAGAACACCAAGACGAAGGTTGGCTTGAAGGATACACCCTTACTGGTCGTCATGGATTCTTCGCAACTTACGAAGCCTTCGGTCGAGTTGTAGATTCAATGCTTACTCAATACTTCAAGTGGTTGAGAAAAGCTTCTGAACTCGAATGGAGAAACAAGTATCCTGCATTGAACTTCATCGATTCATCAACTGTATTCCAACAAGATCACAATGGTTACACTCACCAAGATCCAGGTATGATTACCCACTTGTCTGAAAAGAAACCTGAGTTTATCCGTGAATACTTCCCAGCTGATGCAAACACATTATTGGCTGTAGGTAACGAAGCATTTGATAGTTACGAAAGAATTAACTTGATTACTACTTCAAAGCACCCACGTCCACAATGGTTTAACATTGACGAAGCTTCAAACCTTGTTAAGAACGGTCTTGGCTACATTGACTGGGCTTCAACTGACAATGGTGAAGAACCTGACGTTGTTATGGCATCTGCTGGTGTTGAATCAACTCTTGAAACCCTTGCTGCAATTTCAATCTTGCACAAGCGTTTCCCTGAAATGAAGATTAGATACATCAACGTTGTTGATTTGCTTAAGTTACGTAACCCAGAACTAGACCCTCGTGGTATTAGTGACAAGGAATTCGATCAACTCTTTACTAAAGACAAACCGGT
>NZ_JBWXVG010000013.1:0-30809 GCF_059901005.1 Fructilactobacillus sp. X7R9C1
TTGGTTAAGTTATCTTTACTAGTTCCATCAGGATATTTTGGTCCCGTTGGGTTATTTGGATCAATTGGTTGTCCTGGAGTTCCTGGGTTGTCAGGGGTAACCGTCTTCATCTTGTGTTTCAAGACAACCTTGAAGGTTGGGTTATCGGTATTAAATTCGTAGCCATTTGGATAACCGTCAGTGACTAATTCATAGCCTTGAGCCTCTAGCTTAGCGATTTCATCCTTGGTTGAGTAATCCGACTTAGAACCAAACTTACCAGTTAGATTGTCAGTGGTAATAACTCGGTTGTTGTCATCTTGGTCAATGTATTGAACATGAGCTTGTTCTTCATTGGCAGTGTAGGTAACCGTATCAGTCGAGTCGGTTGAGTCGGCAGTAGTAGTTAAAGCACCAACAGTTGCTTTATCAGGAGTATATCCCGTAATTTCAGGAGAATCAATTGAGCTAAAGACCGCATTCTTAGTAGTCCAGTCGCCGTAACTGATAATCTTGCCAGTTACTTGATCGAAGGTGGCAGTTCGAGTGTAGGTAACCGTCTCAACTTGATCGTTAGCGGCCTTACTACCGTCAGCGTAGACGTAGTGCACCGTTCTCGTAATGTTCTTAGTCAAGTCATTTACACCAGTTCCGTCTGGGTACTTTGGTCCCGTTGGGTTATCTGGATCAACTGGTTGTCCCGGTTGGCCAGGGTTATCCGGTGTAACCGTCTTGGTCTTGTGCTTAAAGATAACCTTGAAAGTTGGATTATCGGTATTAAATTCGTAGCCATTTGGATAGCCGTCAGTGACTAATTCGTAGCCTTGAGCCTCTAGCTTAGCGATTTCACCCTTGGTTGAGTAATCTGACTTAGAACCAAACTTACCAGTTAGATTGTCAGTGGTAATAACTCGGTTATTGTCATCTTGGTCAATGTACTGAACGTGAGCTTGCTCATCGTTAGCAGTGTATGTGACTTTAACGTCTGAATTCTTCGTGTCAGCGGTGGCAGTTTCGGAACCAACGGTCGCTTGATCAGGAGTGTAGCCCGTAATGGCTGGTGAATCAACCGAGCTAAAGACATCGTTGTCAGATGTCCAAGCACCATAAGTTATCTCACCAGTTACTTCATCAAAAGTGGCGGTTCTGTTGAACGTAACCGTTTCTACTTGGTCATCTGCGGCTTTACTGCCATCGGCGTAAACGTAGTGGATGGTTCTCGTAATGGACTTAGTCAAGTTGTCCTTGCTAGTGCCATCAGGATACTTCGGTCCCGTTGGGTTGTTTGGATCCACTGGTTGACCTGGGTTTCCGGGGTTATCTGGCGTAACTTCTTTGGTCTTGTGCTTTAAGACAACTTGGAAGGTGGGATTATTGTCGCCAAATTTGTAACCACTTGGGTATCCGTCGGATACCAACTCGTAGCCTTGAGCTTCGTAACTAGCAATTCGATCCGCAGTGCTGTAATCAGATTGACTACCGAACTTGCCGTTTAAGTTATCAGTTACTAGAACTTTATTGCCATTATCTTGGTCAATGTATTCAACATGAGCTTGTTCTTCATTGGCAGTGTAGACAACGGTATGAACATCGTCTTTTCCTTCAGCAGCATCACCCGTTACACTAGCTTGACTTGGTGTGTAACCAGTAATTTTGGGAGAATTAATAACTGGGTTAGCGTTATCGGCTGGCTTCCAGTCACCCCAAGTAATTGAACCAGTCTTTTCGTTCTTAGTCCCCGTTCTAGTAAATGGAACGGTAACAACTTGATCCTTTGCCATGGTCTTGCCGTTAACATCAACATAGTGAACGGTCACGGTTCCTTTACCACTATTATCAGTTACTGTTGTTAGGGTGTCACTGTAGATAACGGTATGAACATCATCTTTACCTTCAGTGGCATGACCAGTAACCGTTGGCTGATCAGGAGTCATATTAGGAACCTCTGGTGAAGTGATTACTTGATTAGCATTGCCAACTGGTTCCCAGTCGCCCCAAGTGATGTTACCAGTCTCATTATCTCTAGTACCAGTTCTAGTAAATGGAACGCTGACTTGCTTATCTGGTGAAACAGTGTTGCCGTTAGCATCCTTGTAGTGAACGGTAATGGTACCTTGACCACTATTATCAGTCACTTGACTGGTAGCGGGGCCATAAGGGACCTTAGTGTCTGAACCGGGATCCGTAATTGGGTATGGATAGGTCCCATCTGGACCTGGTTTTAATGGTTGACTTGGATCATGGGGGTCCATTGGAATCATGCCAGGAATATTGGGTAATTGAGGTTGTTGTGCTTTAGTAGGATCGTCTGGTTGCGTTTCGTATGGAACATCATGGGATCCATTGTCAATTGGATTGCCATTGGAATCAACTGGAACTAATTTTCCCAGTTGAGCAACTCCAAAGTCAATTTTCCGTGATTGTGGCACATAAATTGACAAAAGGATAATTCTACCGTATCCATCAATACTCCAAGAATACTGCTTGTTAGCAGGATCATACATATAATTTGCATCAATGTAATAAGTATCTTGACCATCACTACCTTGAATTAAATTACCATCTTTATCAAAGAGTTGAACTTTCATACCACCATGATCATCAGTCTCAGTATAAACAAGACGATAACCCTCTCTATAATATTCAGTCCACACAGTACCAGGAACACCAAAGTTTGAAACAGAGCCGGACGCGTTAGTAGGTTGTGTAGAAATATAATAAGTGGTTGGGATTTCTGGTGGTAATCCACTTATCGTATAATGTTGACCAGCAATTCCCTTGTAAGTTTTAGTAACCATTACTTGCCCGGTATCACGGTTAGTCCATGTAACTACTTGATCAACAACCTCTGGAGTTATAATTGACATCTGACCAAGTGGAACAGCACTATCACTAGAATTGTTATAGAACCACTCTTTAATAAGTGAATAACCATCTGGTTGGTCGGCATTGAAACCAACTCCAGTATTATGATCATCCCACTTGTAGTAATGCAATCCATCAACGTTAGTGGAAGACAAAGTTGTACCATTATCCTTTAATAGATAAGTTCCAATTACATTACCATCAGCATCAATTTCGTTTACATAAACAGTTCCATCACCATTACGATCAGTTGACCAAACTAACCACTTAACTTTGGTTGTGCCTTCTGGGGCATTAACACTTACATATCCGTAAGTATAGTGCTCTTCATCAGGATCGACCCAAGGAACTCCTAGTGTCTTATAATCTGGATCTTGCATGTCAACGTTGAATGGTTGTCTTTCGGCAAGATTGGTAGTTGCAACTTTAGCTTGACCATCATCGGTGGCTAAAGCTGCCGCCGTTTGCTTCATGGCTGCTGCTTGATCATCAGCCTTTTGGTTAGCATCTACCGCAGCGTCTTGCTTGTTTACTGCGTTATCACTTGTAGTTGCTTTCTGATCGGAATTTTGATCAGCTGATTGATCTTTTAATGCATTGGCTACTTTATTAGTCGTGTCATCATTCTTAGTTGCGTCTTGTTTAGTGGCATCAGAGTCAGCTTTTTTATCAGTTGATTGATCCTGTGTGGCATCTTTCTTCTGGTTAGAAGCATCGTCGTTCTTGGTGGCGTCTTGGTCAGTTGCTTGGTCTTTTGCTGAATCGGCCTTTTGATTGGTAGTGTTGTCATTTTTAGTGGCATCAGAGTCAGCTTGCTTATCTGATGTGGTGTCATTATTTTTGGCTATGTTTTGATCAGAAGACTTATTTTGTGATGAATTAGCCTGTGTATTTGCTGCCTCATCACTCTTGGTGACGTTCTGATCAGTTGCCGGATCATTGGTAGTCTGATTTTGCGGTACTGTTACTTGTTTATCAGATTTATCAGACGAATCACTATTTTGTGAATTCATCTGAGCGTTGTTAGTAACGTCCGCTTTCACATTATGTTGGTTAGACATAAGGATTCCGCCTGAAATCCCGGCTGAAAACATCGTGACTGTAATGGCGCTGAACAGCCATCGTTTACCAGCTTTATACATCTTATAATGTGTTTTGCTATCACGATTAAACATATAAGTAAAAACCTGCCCTTCTAATTTCAAATTAATCTATACTTACCGGCCTACTTGGCCTTAAGTAATTATTGCACAATCTGAAATTAAATTGAACACAATCGTATTTTATACAATATGAGTAAAACAAAGGCATACACGGCAGTGTTTTTCACGATTAACCAATGCATATAGGTAATTGTTTCTCATTGTGTGTAAATAAAATGAAAAATCGTAATGGTTTTGTAACATTAGCCGTGTATGTCCAATGATAGCAACGTAATTCTTACTTTTTCCTAATAATAATTTTAAATGTTAATTAGTGATTGTGCATAATGAAAATGACAGTCAAATTCGACGCCAAGTATAGCAACAAGATGCTCCGCCAGCCCCCGTTTAATCGCACTATGTGAGAATTACCGTGAAAATTAATTTACTAATAAATCATTAGCAAAACATAAAATCATTCCTTGTGATGTTTGCCAACATTGGTTCTTAGTGGGTTACATGGTCGCTTGTGAATAAAATTATAAAAGAAATCACATTATATTAATTATAATTAAATTCACATTCATTATTCTCTTAATGTGTAAAAAGCCTTAATTACCCGAAAGAGTTAGAACAATTCTCGCTAGTGAATAACTCTCTTCAAACGGTTTGATGATAAACGAATTTCTAAAAAAAAGGATTCATACCAATTTAAATCGGTATGAATCCTTAGAAGTATAGATTTATATAAAAAATCTAAATATTATACGACGCTTTATTATTGCAAATCGCTTTTTTCCTATCTAATTATTCGTTATCAAGGTCACTGTCGATGTCATCTTTAACATCTTGGGCTTTGTTCATAAAGTTCCCCTTACTGCTTTGTAGGTCACCTTTGATCTTATCCATGGTGTCACCAGAGATAGCACCCTTAATTTGCTGTGCCTTACCTTGGGCAACGTCACTCAAGTTATCGATGCGATCAGCAATATCGTCTAAATCATAACGATCTTCAAGTACTAAGTAACCTAACACGATGTTTGCACCCAAACTAAAACCTAAAAGTAAATTCTTCATAATGACCCTCCTAATATTGATTAATAATTCAATATAATAGTATCATGCCTGTAAAATAATAACTAGTAAAGACTTCTCCCCCCCATTAAGATATTAATTAAGAATTAATCCAAAAAAAGACACCTCATTAATTTAAGGTGTCTTAATTAATTTTATAGTTTATGAGCAAATGCCAGCATAATCATGTTAATTCCTGCCACTAACAGAACAATTCCCACAATTATAGCTAAAACCTTAGCAGCTAGACTTGGGTCTAACAGTAAGAAAATTCCTAAAAATAGTGTAATAAGATCAAAAACAAGTGACGTCCAGAAGACCCCACCGTTAAACTTACGAATGTGATCAACTACAATCAACTGACAGATTGAGTAAACCAGAATCCAAACTGCAAATAGGATCCCTAGGGTAAAGGTCCCGGCATGAACGTTAAACAGGAACAATAGTGCTAACAAGATTTCAATCGCACCACCAATTAACATCGTAAAACTTCGATAGCCAATTTCTTGACTTAACTTTCGATAGACCCAAATTGATTTTACCCCGGCAACTAATGCAACGACGGCGAATATGATCGCCAAAACAGCAGCACTTGTAGTTGGGTGGAAGAACATCAAAACAGCGGCTAATAATAAGACAACGCCAAATAGACATTCAAACCAATCAAATCCCCATTTTTTATCTTCGTACATCATAAATATGACCTCCAATAGTTTGTTTCAACCATATTTTACCACATCTACTTTTGCTGATGCTGTTGGGCTTCAATGGTTCGCTTAGTATCACGCTCTAAGACTGGTTTTAAATACTCACCGGTATAACTATTTTTCAGTTTAACAATCTGTTCTGGTGTTCCGGTTCCAACCACATATCCGCCGGCAGCGCCACCTTCTGGACCGAGGTCGATCACGTGGTCAGCCTCTTTAATAACGTTTAAATTGTGTTCAATGATCAGAACGGTATTTCCCTTATCAACAAGTTTAGAAAGGACCCCAATTAATCGCTTAATGTCGTCAGTATGAAGTCCCGTAGTGGGTTCGTCAAGAATATAAAAGTTATTTCCAGTTGAACGCTTATGGAGTTCAGAAGCTAACTTCATTCGTTGTGCTTCTCCACCTGACAAGGTATTAGCTGGTTGACCTAATTTCACGTAACCAAGTCCCACGTCAGAAATGGTCTGCAACTTTCGCGTAATCTTTGGGATGGCTTTGAAAAACTCTAACGACTCATTCACGGTCATGTCAAGAACTTCAGCGATATTTTTTCCCTTGTATTGAATCTCAAGCGTTTCAGAATTATACCGTTTTCCATGACAAACTTCACACGGAACGTAAACATCGGGTAGAAAGTTCATCTCAATCTTCAAGATTCCATCACCATGACAAGTCTCACAACGACCACCCTTGATGTTAAAACTAAACCGTCCCTTTTTATAACCGCGAAGCTTGGCCTCGTTAGTTTGGGCAAACAAGCCCCGAATATCATCAAAGACTCCAGTGTATGTAGCTGGATTACTTCGAGGGGTTCGGCCAATCGGACTTTGATCAATACTTACTAGTTTTTCAATGTTCTTCCATCCAGTGATTGATTTATACTTGCCTGGTTTTTCCGAATTATGATTCAGCTTCTGGGCCAAAGCTCGTTTTAAGATATCATTAACCAACGTAGACTTTCCGGAACCAGAAACCCCCGTCACCACGTCAAACTTACCAAGTGGAAATTTAACGGTAATGTCTTTGAGATTATTTTCTAAAGCACCCTTTAGGGTAACGTTTTTGCCGTTCCCCTTTCGTCGTTTTAAAGGAACGGGAATAAACTTCTTTCCAGAGAGATATTGACCAGTTAATGATTTCGGATTTTGAGCCACTTGTTCTGGAGTCCCGGTGGCAACAATCTTACCACCCTTCTCTCCAGCTCCTGGACCAACATCGATTAAATAATCGGCCGAACGCATCGTATCTGAATCATGTTCAACGATAACCAACGTATTTCCTAGATCACGCATCTTTTTCAGGGACTTAATTAAGCGATCATTATCACGCTGATGAAGACCAATGGATGGTTCATCAAGTACATACAAAATTCCTGAGAGATTTGAACCAATCTGGGTTGCAAGTCGAATTCTCTGTGCTTCACCACCAGAAAGCGTTCGGGCTGATCTAGACAGAGTCAAATAGTTCAATCCAACGTTTTCCAAAAATTCCAGTCGATCACAGATTTCCTTAATAATTGGATGAGCCACAACCGTATCTTGTTCACCAAAAGTAAGTTTACTAAAGAATTGGCGTTCATCGGCAATATTCATATCAGAAACTTCTCCAATGTGTTTGCCATTAATCTTAACTGCCAAAGCCTTTTCGTTTAATCGGTACCCATGACAAGTCTGACAAGTTAATTCTGTCATGTACTTTTCCATTTGTTCTCGAGTGAAATTACTGTTGGTTTCATGATAACGGCGTTTAACGTTGTTAAGGACTCCTTCAAAGGGAGCATCAACATCACGAACTCCACCAAAATCACTCTTGTAGTGAAAATGGAACGTTTTCCCCTTGGAACCATTCATCAATAGATCACGCTGTTTCTTTGGTAATTTACGGTATGGAGTATCCATATCAATATTAAAGGCTTTACAAGCCTGCTCTAACATTGCTGGATAGTATTTTGAGCTAATTGGATTCCATGGTTCAATTGCTCCCTCATTAAGCGTCTTATCTTGATCTGGGACCACTAAATCGTTATCGACTTCCAACTTAACTCCTAATCCATCACACTCAGGACATGCTCCATATGGGGCATTAAATGAAAAAAGACGTGGTTCAAGTTTCCCAACCGTAAAACCACAAATAGGACAAGAGTAATGTTCCGAAAACACCATCGGCTCTCGCTTACCAAGAAAGTCGGCAATGGCATATCCGTCACTTAGACGTAAAGCTGTCTCAAGTGAATCTGACAATCGTGAATTAATCCCGTCTCTAACGACAATTCGGTCAACCACCACGTCAATATTGTGACGCTTATTTTTATCTAAATCAAAATCTTCGGTCGCATCATGGATTTCACCATCTACTCGGACTCTGACGAAACCTTCGCGCTTAATTTTTTCAAAAACTTTTTTATGTTGTCCCTTTTTATCACGGACAACTGGTGACATAATCTGCAATTTAGTTCGTTCAGGGAGGGCCATGATTTCGTCAATCATTTGATCGACGGATTGACTAGTAATGACCGTTCCATCATTTGGACAAATTGGCGTCCCCACTCTTGCCCACAATAAACGTAAATAATCATTAATCTCAGTGACAGTTCCAACGGTTGAACGAGGATTTTTTGAAGTTGTTTTCTGATCAATTGAAATGGCTGGACTAAGTCCCTCAATCGAATCAACGTCAGGTTTATCCATTTGACCCAAAAATTGTCTAGCATAAGAGGAAAGACTTTGGACATAACGGCGTTGACCTTCAGCGTAAAGGGTATCAAAAGCTAAAGAACTCTTACCTGAACCAGATAAACCGGTCATTACCACCATTTTATTCTTGGGGACATCAACATTTACGTCTTTTAGATTATGTTCACGGGCGCCTTTAATTTTAATGACGTCATTTGCCATCTAACCACCTCACTTTTTCTTTTTCTCACCCTTAAGCTGCATCACGGTATCCCTTAAGTTAGCAGCTTGCTCAAAATCAAGTTTTTTGGCTGCCGCTCTCATTTCGTCCTCTAAATTATCAATCATTTCCTTTTGATCCTTAGCACTCATTTGGTCAAAATCGGATTCAACAAAGCTTCCATTAGTATTATCATCGTTGTTTTTCTCGCCCTGTTTATACGCAGAAATGGCCTTAGGAATTGGTTTGATAATGGTCTTAGGGGTAATGTTGTGTTCCTGATTGTACTTCATCTGAATGGAACGACGACGGGCAGTTTCATCCATCGCGTACTTCATCGAATCGGTAACGTTGTCCGCGTACATAATAACATGTCCGTGTGAATTACGAGCTGCTCTTCCAATTGTTTGTACAAGGGAACGTTTGTCACGCAAAAAGCCTTCCTTATCAGCATCCAAGATTGCAATCAATGATGTTTCGGGAACGTCAATCCCTTCACGCAACAGGTTAATTCCAACTAAAACATCAAACTTACCCAAACGCAAATCACGTAAAATTTGGGTTCTTTCGAGGGTTTTAATATCACTGTGCAAGTATTTCACTTTAATTCCCAAATCTTTTAGATAATCGGTTAAATCTTCTGCCATCTTCTTGGTTAAGGTCGTAACGAAGGTACGCTCGTTATTTTGAACTCGTTTATTGATTTCACCAACCAAATCATCCATTTGATCTTTCGTGGGACGAACTTCAACGGTTGGATCAAGTAGTCCAGTTGGACGAATAATTTGTTGGACAACGTGATTAGTCTTGTCCTCTTCATATGGACCCGGAGTGGCTGACATATAAACCACTTGATTAACCCGTTTTTCAAACTCAGGTAACTTTAATGGTCGATTATCAAGCGCGCTGGGAAGTCTAAATCCATAATCAATTAATTGCTGCTTTCTAGCCTTATCACCGTTAAACATTCCACCGATTTGAGGAACCGTTCGATGTGATTCATCAATGAACATTAAATAATCTTTGGGGAAAAAGTCCAATAATGTGTATGGAGCTTCGCCAGGTTTTCTGCGGTCCATATAACGAGAATAATTCTCAATCCCAGTTGTATATCCCATTTCACGCATCATTTCAATGTCATAGGTAGTTCTTTGTTTTAATCTTTGAGCTTCAAGTAGTTTGCCCTTTTTCTCAAAGTTAGCAACCTGTTTTACCATTTCATCCTTGATTTCAGGTAAAGCCACATCCATCGTTTCCTTATTAGTCAAGAAGTGAGTGGCAGGAAAAATCGTAATCTGTTTTCGTTCACCGATAACTTCACCAGTCAACGTGTCAACTTCAGTAATTCGGTCAATCTCGTCACCGAAAAATTCGATCCGATAGGCATGTTCATTTCTAGAAGCCGGAAAGACTTCTACTACATCACCATGTACACGAAAGCGACCACGTTGAAAATCAATATCATTTCTATCAAACTGAATGTTAACTAGTTGACGCAAAAAGACATCACGCTCTAGTTGTTGCCCAACGTGTAACGACACGGTGTGGTCTTGGTACTCTTTTGGACTTCCTAATCCGAAGATTGAAGAAACCGAAGCAACGACAATCACATCATTTCGTTCTAGTAGAGCACTGGTTGCAGCGTGTCGAAGTTGGTCAATCTCGTCATTAATAGAAGCATCCTTTTCAATATAGGTATCACTGGAAGGAACATAGGCCTCAGGCTGATAAAAATCATAATAACTCACAAAGTACTCAACGGCATTATTAGGAAACAGTTGTTTCAACTCGCTATAAAGTTGCCCAGCTAAAGTTTTATTGTGAGATAAAACCAGCGTAGGCTTATTAATGTTTTTAATGACATTTGCCATCGTGTAGGTTTTACCTGTTCCAGTTGCACCCAAAAGGACCTGATCACGATCTCCATTCTTAATTCCTTGAGTCAATTCCTTAATAGCCTCGGGTTGATCACCAGTTGGAGTAAATTTCGAAACTAGGTCAAAATTATTATTCGTTTTTTTAATCATATTGGCACCTCTTCTTAAACTCGGAAAAAAAGGAGAAAGTATTAACTTTCTCCCGTTACTTATAATAATTCTAGCATACGAACATACTTTCGCAAAGCAATTAGACCAAAGCTTCCATACAAAAAGAGCAGATCGACTCTGCTCTTTTTTCGTTTAATCTTTAGTTTTAAGCTCTTCAACGTAATTGAAAACACCTTGACCTGCAGTTCCGCCATCGCCGACTGCAGTCGTAATTTGACGTAAGTGTTTCTTTCGCACGTCACCAACCGCAAAGACACCAGGTATCTTAGTTTTCATTTCATCATCCGTGTCGATCCAACCTTGTTCATCTGTGATGCCAAGGTTTTTGAAGGCAGCTGTCATTGGTAAAATACCAACGTAAATAAACACACCAGAAGCTTTAATATTAGTGGTTTCACCAGTCTGGTTGTTTTTAACCGCAACCCCGGTTACTTTTTGACCGTCACCTTCAATATCAGTAACGTTACTGTTCCAGACAAAATCGATATTGTCCTTATCAAAGGCACGCTTCTGTAGAATCTTCTGGGCCCGAAGTTGATCACGTCTGTGAATGACCGTAACGTGCTTTACGATATTGGATAGATAAGTAGCTTCCTCAATCGCAGAGTCACCGCCACCAACGACAACAACGTCTTCGCCTTTAAAGAAGGCGCCATCACAAACCGCACAGTAAGAAACACCTTTCCCACTGTAGTCTTGCTCACCGGGAACTCCGAGTTTCTTGTACTCAGAACCAGCACCAATAATTACAGAAGGAGCCTCATAGTCACCGTCTTCAGTCTTAACAATCCGCTTATCGCCATCAATGTCAATGCCAGTAACGGTTCCGTAGCCATACTCAGCACCAAATTGAGTACTCCCATCGTACATTTTTTTAGATAGATCTGGTCCTAAGACTGATTTAAATCCGGGATAATTCTCAATTTCGGCGGTGTTGTTCATCTGTCCACCATAGATCCCACGATCAAGCATTAATACAGATAGTTCGGCTCGTGATGCATACAATGCTGCCGTCATTCCGGCTGGACCAGCACCGATTACAATTACATCATACTTTTTTGCCATTATATCGCCTCAATCATTATTTATTGTTTGTTACTTTCTTTAACTCGTCAAGAACTGGTTCGTAGTTTGGTTGATGAGTAATTTCTGGAACTGCTTGGCAATACAAAATTTTGCCTTCAGCATTTACCAAGTAAACCACCCGAGCTAAGTGACCAAAAGCCGGGATGTATAAGTGCATAGCTTTTCCAAATGAACCATTAAAATCAGAAAGAATTTCCATGTTATTGACACCGTGAGCGGCACACCAATTTTTTTGGTATTCAATTGGGTTATTTGAAATAGTAACAAATTTAATTCCTTTAAACTTTGATGCTTCCTGGTTAAAACGAGCAGTTTCTAAACTACATACCTTTGTCTTTAAGTTAGGAACCACACTAATCAACGTTGTCTGACCCTTTAAATCATCAGTCGTAACATCTTTCCCTTCAGCATTTTTTACGGTAAATTTTGGTAGATAATCGCCAACCTTTGGTTGATCATCACCCATTAACCATGATACTGGTAGTCCACCTAATTTAATTTTCATAACCAAAAACCTCCTTGACTAATATCAATTGTACAAAATTATATTATCATAAACTGAATTAAATGTTTAATCATTATACTTCAAAATAAAAAATGCCGGCAAAAGTCGGCATTTTAATCTAATTTTTCTGTTGTTCGTCTTCCTTAGTCAGCTTTTGACCAAGGTTCTTAATGTATTCACGTAATTCTTGCTCAATTTCAGGGTGTTTTAAACCAAAGGTAATGTTAGTCTCAAGCCAGCTAAGCTTATTGCCGGTATCGTAACGATCACCCTTAAACTCATGAGCAAACACTCTTTGAGTTTGATTTAAGGTATTGATGGCATCGGTTAGCTGAACTTCATTCCCCTTACCTGGCTTAGTGTGTTCCAAAACGTCAAAAATCTGTGGAGTTAACAAGTAACGTCCAATAATTGCTAAATCACTAGGAGCGTCCTTAGGATCTGGCTTTTCAACGAAGTTTCTCACATTATAAAGTCCCTTTGAAACCTCGCTAACTGGTTCAATTACTCCGTATTTAGAAGTCTCTTTATGAGGGACTTTCATAACGGCAAGGGTTGAAGCTCCCGTCTTTTCGTAACTATTCATCAATTGTTTGGTGAGCGGAGTCGTATCTTCCATCAAGTCGTCTCCAAGCATAACCACAAATGGATCATTTCCAATGAAACTTTTGGCCGTTAAAACAGCGTCGCCAAGTCCACGTGGATAAGATTGTCTAATAAAGTAAATGTTCATATCATTAGTCTTCTGAATTGACTTGAGCATCTTTTCTTTACCCTTTTTTTCAAGGTTTTCTTCAAGCATTACGTTTGAATCAAAATGATCTTCAATGGCACGCTTGCCCTTACCAATCACAATGACAATGTCTTTGATTCCAGAAGCCTTAGCTTCTTCAACAATGTATTGAATGGTTGGAATATCAACAATTGGTAACATTTCCTTTGGAAGTGCTTTCGTTTCAGGTAAAAATCTTGTTCCTAAGCCAGCGGCAGGAATAACAGCTTTAGTTACTTTTTTCATCTTCTTATATACCCCTTTTAGAATTAACCTTGTTCTGAACGTCCCTCTCTAGACATTAAATTAGAAATCGCGTCAGAAACGGTTTCTTCATTATTAATTACTGCATGAATTGCGGATGTAATGGGCATTTCTACCCCACGTTGTTTTGATAATTCAAATGCAGCTTGATTGGTGTCGATTCCCTCGATCACCATGCCCATGTCTTTAACAACGTCATCCAATTTCTTACCCTTGCCGAGCTGATAACCAGCCCGCCAATTGCGAGAATCAGAACTAGTTGCGGTGACAATCACGTCACCTACACCAGACAATCCGCTAAAAGTTAATGGGTCCGCACCAAATGATACACCTAAACGTGATATTTCCGCAATACCACGGGTCATGAGGGCTGCTTTTGCATTATCACCGTAACCCAAACCTACCAAGGCTCCAGCTCCTAATGCAATAATATTTTTCAAAGCTCCACCAAGTTCAACCCCAATAATGTCGTTATTAGTATAAATTCTGAAATAATCATTCATGAATAATTTTTGAAAATGCTCAGCAGATGGCATATCATCGCTCGCAACCGTAACTAAGGTAATATCACGTCTAGCAACATCTTCAGCTTGACTAGGTCCAGAAAGGGCTGAAATCGACTTACGATTTTGAGGATCAATTTCTTCTTGCAATACCTGAGACATTCGATCATAGGTACCCTTTTCAATGCCCTTACTTCCATGGATGATATATGGTTTCATTTCTAACTTGCCCAAAATTTTGTTAGCTTGATTTGCAACCGAACGAGTTGCTTGTGATGGAACAATGAATAAAACATCATCGGCTCCTTTAAGTGCCTCTTCCATGTCAGCATAAGCTTTCATCTCTTTTGGAAAGGTAAAGTTCTTGATGTAATGGGAATTAGTGTGCTGATTATTTAACTCATCCACCTGTTCCTTGCTTTTCGACCAAATTTTAACTTCATGCCCATTTTCAACTAAAATATCGGCGAGCATGCTGCCCCATGATCCTGCACCGAGTACTGCGATTTTTTCTGTCATTATTTAAATTATCTCCTACAAATCACTTAACTACCGTAGTACCAGACTAACTGGTCGTTTCGTCTACGATAAATTAAAACAAATAGTGCTACTACGAATAATACAATGGAAAGCAACTGTGATACCCGGATTACGCCGAATAACATTAAACTATCGGTCCGCATGCCCTCGGTGAAAAAACGTCCAAACGAATACCACATCACGTAACTTAAAAAGACTTCCCCACGCTTAAAGAACTGCGGAGCATGTCTCATAATCATCAAGACAGCAAATCCTGCTAAATCCCAAAGTGACTCATATAAAAACGTTGGTTGGCGGTACGCCCCGCTAATAAACATTTGATTGATGATAACGTCAGGTAAATGTAAATGCTGTAAAAATTGAAGTGATGTTACCGCTCCAAATGCTTCCTGATTCATGAAATTACCCCAACGACCAATTCCTTGAGCCATAATGACGGTTGGAGCGGCAATATCTAAAATCTGCCAGACTGACAAATGATGTTTAAAACAAAACCACCAAATAAATAAGCCAGCCCCGATTAAAGCTCCATAAATGGCGATTCCACCATCCCAAATTTGAATAATCTCATCTAAATGATGGCGATAATAGCTCCATTGAAAAACCACATAATAGATTCGAGCCGAAATAATCGCAATTGGAATCGCCCACAAAATCAAATCATATAAAACATCTTCATTTAAGTGTTGTCGCTTAGCTTCTTTCATTGAAAGGTAAACGGCAATCAAGACAGCGGCAGCGATAAAAATACCATACCAGTGGACCGCAATTGGTCCGAGATGAATTGCAACCGGATTTAATGCCAATATGCTAAACACAACTTCCACTCCTATTCAGGATCCTTATTAGCATCTTGGCTAATATCTTTCTTATTTTGTTCAACTGCTTGTTCTTCGTGTTTTTGCTCCTGGTTGTTTTTAGAAGCATTTTCTTTGATCAACTCATTTAAGTTGTTATCAAAGACCTTAGTCGCATCGTATCCCATTGAACGAGCCCTAAAGTTCATCGCAGCGGTTTCAATAATAATGGCTAAGTTTCGTCCGGGTTTTACTGGAATCGTCAATTTCTTCAAATCAACGTCAAAGATTCGAGTTGTTTCACGGTCGGTCCCAAGCCGATCATACTTAGTATCCTTGTTCCACTGGTCCAAATGAACGATTAAGTCCACTTTTGATTGGGAACGAACGGCACCCGCACCAAATAGGTTCATCACATCAATAATGCCAATCCCACGAATTTCTAGTAAGTGATTAAGAATCTTGGGAGCTTGACCAATCAAGGTTTGCTCATCTTGTTGATAAACCTCAACTCGATCATCAGCAATTAAACGATGACCACGCTTAACAAGTTCTAGCGCCGTTTCACTCTTACCAATTCCAGAATCACCGGTAATTAAAACACCAAGTCCATAAACTTCAACCAAAACACCATGAATGGACTTTCGTTCGGCTAACTTAGCTTCAAGATACGTCGTCATATTACTTAGAATTCTAGAGGTGGTTAACTTTGAACCTAAGATTGGAATGTGAGCCCTTTTGGCGGCTGCCACTAACTGCTCAGGTGGTTCTAGTTGAGTAGAAATAACAAATGCAGGCGTTTCTGGTTGACACATTTTGGTCATTACTTCTTTTAATTTTTCATCACTCATTCCCTTTGCAAATGAGGTTTCAGTTATCCCAAAGATCTGAATTCGCTTGGCTGGGTAGTAGTTAAAATATCCAGTCAATTCCAGTCCCGGACGTGAAATGTCACTAGTGGTAATGGGACGGTCTAAATATTCACGACCCCAAAAGACACTAAGATGAGTGTTCTTTACTAAATCAGCTACCGTTACACTCTGAGCCATTGGACCTACCTCCAAATAAAATTAATTTACTTAATTCTAACACAATCAGACCTAATTTAGGCGGTTCTTAATTTTATGCAAAATAAAAGAAGCGCCCATTAACTGGGTGCTTCTAACTAATTATTTTGAAACATTTCAATTCCGATCTCATGCGGTGAACCATCGTAAATTGCCGTTTCTTTAATCTCTAATTGATTCTTACGATTTTTAACCTTCATGTGAACAAAGGTCGGATCATCTTGTAAAGCAGAATACAATTGACTTTCCGAATTTACCGGAACGTTGTTAACTTCAACAATTAAGTCACCCGTTTTAAGTCCCATCTTATCGGCTGGAGTGCGGGGTTTAATCCCAATGATTCGGATTCCGTCAACCGCTTGACTAATCTGATTTCCAGTCTTTCGGTCAACACGATGGAAGTGATACATGATGATTACATAAACCACTGCCAATAAAGCAATCGCGATGATAGCGTAGTAACTATTTCTCATAAAGTAAGCGCCCGCCGTTAGTAAAATGGCTAACAATGACAGTTCTCCAATCGCGTTTGAAATCCGTGGCATTAATTCATTTGGCAAATGGTTAACAAACTTGAAGCGAAAACCAATCAAAAACGGAACAACCAAGAAGGTTACATGTGCACCAAAAATATTAAAAACTGGCCACATTGGTACGATCGTTTCGATTAATTTACCAGGAATCATCAGTACCAGCGGAATCACAGCTAACTCATTGTATCCATAAAATGCCACTCGGTTTCCGCGCCGATTCTTTGAAACCTGAGGAGAGTTAATTGTCCTACCATTCATCTTCAAAAAGATAAACATTAGAACCAGCATGATTGTGATTAAGGCTAAGTAATTGGCCGATCTTGATGCGTTCATATTCACGGCACCAATAAAGTCGCCACCCTTAATCATCGGGATTGAATAATCATTGAAGAAGACCCCAACAAAAACTGATCCAAATAAAATCAATGTCGGCACTAAGATTCCTGGGATCAGTAAACTAATGGCGATCAATAATTCATATAATAAAATCCAATTTAAGGACACTTCAATCCCAACCAAAGCAGTTAAAATTGATCCAACAATTCCCAGCACAATTAATGATTTAAAAAAGACCCATCCTTCGTGAAATTTAGGGTTAACAGCACTTTCAAATAAGCGTCGTTCTCGATTTACTCTTCGATTATAAACGAAGAAAACGCGAATAAGTGCAAACCAAAAAGCTGGCATAAAGACAAAAAACAAAATATTAGTCGCAACTGACATAATGAACTTCCTTTTTCGTTATTTTGGGTTCTTCTGTTTTAAATTCCACTGCAAATACGCGTTAATGAATGGATTCAAATCACCATCCATCACTGCTTGACCATTACCAGTCTCATAATTGGTCCGATGATCCTTAACCATTGTATAGGGATGAAAAACATAAGAACGAATTTGTGAACCCCAACCAATATCAAGCTGCTTACCCTCAATCTTGGCTTTCTCTTCTTCTTTTTTCTCTTGTTCACGTTCGTACAACTTTGATTTTAACATATTCATCGCTGTAACTCTATTCTGTAATTGTGAACGTTGGGCCTGACTTGAGGTGACAATTCCAGTTGGTAAGTGGGTAATTCGAACCGCTGAAGAGGTTTTATTAATATGCTGACCACCAGCACCGCTTGACCGAAAAACATCAATCCGGAGATCTTCTGGGTTAATGTCAACGTTCACAGTTTCATCAAGCTCTGGCATAACATCAACGGAGGCAAACGACGTATGACGCCGCCCTGCTGAATCGAAGGGTGAGATCCGCACTAACCGGTGAACGCCTTTTTCTGATTTCAGGTAACCATAGGCGTTGGTTCCAGATACTAAAAATGTCACACTGTTGATCCCAGCAACGTCACCCGGTTGATAGTCTTCGACTGAAACCGAAAAGCCGTTTTGTTCGGCCCATCGTTGATACATCCGAAATAACATGGACCCCCAGTCTTGTGATTCAGTTCCACCAGCTCCAGGATGGATCTCAACAATTGCATTATTTTCATCATATTTCCCATTCAAAAGTAAACTCAGCTGATAACTACTAAGTTCCTTTTGGGTCTTGGTTAGTTCATCATCAAACTCTTTTTTTAAATCAGTGTCATTATCTTCTTCAAGAAGCTCTAGATTAACCTTTAAATCTTCCACCTTTTTAGCCAGTGAATTAAAATTATCATATTTTAATTTTAATCGATTGTTATCATCAATTAATTTCTGGGCTTTTCTTTGGTCATCCCAAAATCCCGGTTCAGCCATTTTAGCCTCATTAACCGAAATATTTTCACTTAGTTGATCCAGGTCAAAGTGACCCCCTAAAGCCAGCTACGGCTTTTTCAATCTTTTCGACCTGTCCACGTGCTTCACTTAATTCCATTTCATACTCCTGAAGATGAAAAAACGGAGACCAAAAGTCCTCCGTTCTTAAACTATCTTTCCATATTTTGTCTGATCTCAGCTTTCATAAACAACCTAGTGACATCGTAGTCAATATCAGAGACCATTTCTTCAAACATTCTAAATCCTTCACGTTGATACTCAACTAACGGGTTTAATTGACCATAACCACGAAGACCGATTGACTCTCGTAATTGGTCCATTGAATCGATGTGGTCAGTCCAGTGTGAATCAACCACCCTAAGCACAACCACTTTTTCAAATTCAAGCATCTGTTCTGGATCCTGGAGCTCTTTTTCTTTCTTATCATACTCAGTATCAACGAGTCCCATCAAGTATGCCTTAATTTCATCACTTGATTTTCCTTTCAAGTCATCAATGCTAATTTGATCGGGACTAACTAATGAATTAATCGCAAAATCAAGGATGGTTTGGAGATCCCATTTCTTTTGATCTCCCTGAGTGTGCAAGTTGACAATTCGATTAACCGTTCGTTTGATCATTGGCATAATAACCCACTTAAGTGACTTATTTTCGTCAATCACCTTACTACGCTCACCGTAAATCACGTCACGCTGTTGACGCATCACATCATCATACTTTAACACGTTTTTACGTGAATCATAGTTATTACCTTCAACTCGCTTTTGAGCCGATTCAACCTGCTTAGTAATCATGTGACTCCGGATAACCGCATCATCGCCCTCAACTTTCATCGAATCGAGAATGCTTTTAACCTTATCTGATCCGAAACGACGCATCAAATCATCTTCAAGTGAAAGATAGAATTGAGAATAACCAGGATCACCCTGTCTTCCAGAACGTCCACGTAATTGATTATCAATTCTTCGTGACTCGTGTCGTTCGGTCCCGATAACCGCTAATCCACCTAATTTGACCACTCCAGGTCCAAGCTTAATATCAGTTCCACGACCGGCCATGTTGGTTGCAATGGTAACAGCTCCCTTTTGACCGGCGTTAGCAACAATGTCAGCTTCTTTGGCATGATTTTTTGCATTCAAAACTACATGAGGAATTTTTTCTTCATCAAGTCGCTCTGAAAGATATTCAGAAGTTTCAACCGCAACCGTACCAATCAGGATTGGTTGTCCCCGTTTGTGTAAATCTTTAATTTTGGCAATAACAGCGTCAAATTTTGATTCCAAACTTGGATATAAAACATCTGGCTCATCAATTCTAACAACCGGTTTATTGGTTGGAACCGCAATGACATCCATGTTGTAAATTTCTCGAAACTCATCCTGTTCCGTTTTAGCGGTACCAGTCATTCCAGCTAACTTACTGTACTGTCTAAATAAGTTTTGATAGGTGATGTTAGCCATCGTCTTGCTTTCTTCTTGGATGGTAACACCCTCTTTAGCCTCAAGTGCTTGGTGAAGCCCATCTGAAAAACGACGACCTTCCATGATTCTTCCGGTAAAGGAATCAACGATTAAAACCTCGTCTTTTGAGACAACATAGTCTTTATCCTTTTCCATCACGTAATTGGCACGTAAAGCCTGATCCAAATGGTGGGTTAAAGCAGTGTTTTCCGTATCGTAAAGGTTATTTAAATTGAAGTACTTTTCGGCTTTTTCAATTCCAACATCCTTCAAAGAGACCGTTTTAGTCTCTAAATCAACCTTAAAATCCGTTTTAGGATTTAATGTCTTGGCAAATTTATCTGCCTGCATGTAAAGCTTGTTTGACCCACGAGCTTCACCAGAAATGATCAATGGGGTCCTGGCTTCATCGATTAAGATCGAATCAACTTCGTCGACGATGGCAAAATTAAGTGGGCGTTGAACCCGATCTTCTTTATAAACCACCATGTTATCCCTTAAATAATCAAATCCAATCTCACTATTAGTTGAATAAGTGATGTCGCTATCATAGGCAGCTCGCTTTTCTTCCGGATTCTTATCAGCCGAGTTCACCCCGACCGTTAAGCCCAGCCAATTGTATAACTGGCCCATTTGAGTGGCATCACGTTGTGATAGGTATTCATTAACCGTAACGACATGAACACCTTTCCCTGATAAAGCATTCAGGTAGACGGGCATTGTAGCCGTTAACGTTTTCCCTTCACCAGTCTTCATCTCAGCAATATTACCCTCATGAAGGACAATTCCACCCATAATCTGGACTCGAAATGGATTTAGTCCGAGCACTCGTCTGGCACCTTCACGGGCAACCGCAAAAGCCTCAGGTAACATGTCATCTAAACTTTCACCATTTTGATAACGCTTTTGAAATTCTGGAGTTTTAGCTTGTAATTCTTTATCACTTAATTTTCGATATTGTTCTGAGTATGAGCTGACCTTATCGGCGAGCTTTCCTAATCGTTTCAGTTCGCTTTTGTCGCTTTCAACCCATTTCTTTAAAAGGTTTGTTGCCATTGATTGATTTCTCCTCTAGTGTCTAAACCGTTTTTGTTTCTCGAATGATCAGTCTATTTTCTTATTCTAACATTTTATCAAATCAATTAAAAATTCATCACAAAAAAACAGAAATATGCTATTTCTGTTTTTCTAACGATCGGTTTTAATTAGTCCATAGTCTCCATCATGTCTTCGATAAACAATGTCAGTGGTGCCATCGGTGACATCAATATAGACAAAAAAATCATGCCCAATCAAATTCATCTGAATAATGGCATCTTCCGAAGTCATCTTCTGTAAAGGAATCCGCTTTTTCCTAACGATCTTAGATTCGGCTAATCGTTTATCGGGATCATTAAACACGTGGGATAACTTATGCTCAGTTAATTCTTCATTTACCTTTGAGCCATATTTATCGATCTGTTGCTGGATATCGTGAATCGCGATATCAATGCTTTTGTGAATATCATCAGAGTTGCCCTCACCTCGCAGTAAAAAGTTCGGTAGGATAATAGTGATTTCAGCTTTGATTCGTTCGTTAGAATAGTTCATAAGATCAACATGAGCAGTCCCTTTCACGTTTGCATCAAAACGTTTATCAATTGTTTTGACGTGATGATTAATGTAATCACGGAGATCACTGGTGATTTCAACATCATCACCTCTTAATTTAGTTTCAAGCATTTTAATCTCTCCTATGCTTAGTATCATTGTCTTCAAACGAATCTCTTATAACTATTATAAATTCTAATCGATTAAATAACAATCAATACTAACGTGCAAGGGTAATACTTGAGACTTTCTTAACCCCATACGAATATAACAGTTTGGCCGCTAAGTGCAGGGTGGTTCCAGTCGTATACACATCATCAATCAAACAAACCTTTCTCCCACGTAGGTTGTTAGTCGACCACTCCGGCTCAACGTAAAATGGTTGTTTTAAATGCATCCTATCAAATTTATCTTTTTTAGACTGGGGTAAGTCCTTTTTTGACACCGCTCCTAAGACCTTTTGATATTTCACACCAGCTAACCACCCCTCAACCTGATTAAACTTTCGCACCTCAAACGTTTTCTTACTAATCGGGATGGGAACAATCATACCGCCGTCGTTATGGTCAAATATAAAAGACTGAAACTGACTTTGAAATAGTCGCCTTAACCGATAATCACCCTGAAACTTGTACCGAGCCATGTAATCATTCACTTCATCGTATGGAAACAACGCGTGGTTAATTAATTTGGGACCAGATTGATCTTCCCAAATCTTACAATCATCACACAACTCTAATTTTGCTTGCTGCTTGCCACAATCTGGACACGCCGTTTTTAAATCAATGGGACAAAAAAGTTTTTGACATTCATCACACATAATTGGCGGGACAAAGGAACGAAAACTTAAAATAAAGGAAATGCTCACATCACTTCTAATAATTTGATTACACCATACACATTTATTCATGACTTTTTAATTTCATCCCTCTGCGATTCATAGCCTTAATCTCATTTTGGGCGCTAGTAATTCGTCTTGAAAAACTGCCCACAAAAAAATCAACGTTACCGGTCGGTCTGGTCCTTTTTCGACCCACTCTTCCTGCCATCTGAACTAATGACGACGTAGAAAAGACCTCATCGTCAGCCCCCAGTACCATTACATCAATATCTGGAAACGTCACTCCTCGTTCTAAAATGGTCGTAGTCACTAAAAATAACACTTGCTGGTTACGCATGGCTTGAACCTTTTCCATTCGTTTCTTGTCAGCAGAATAAACACATTCCCATACCTTTGGACCACGGATTTGTTTGCTTAAAATCCGATCAACCACCGGTAAATCTTTAATCTTAGGAACAAACAATAAAAATCTTCTTCTAATTGCAACGTTACGCTGACACATTTTAATTAATTGATGGGGTAACCTTTCCTTTGATAATTGCATCCGCCATTTTCTTGACAAGTGAACTTTAATCACGGGCAACAAATGACCATGAAACCTGATTGGCAAATAACTCATATCTCCATTTCCACGCGTGATTTGGGTTCTCAGTCGTTTACTTGGAGTGGCACTTAACATGATTCTTTGTCCCGTAGTCTTTAAGGCATGCTTTACGGCAAACTCCAGGTTAACGTTGTTAACGAATGGAAACGCATCAACTTCATCAATAATCAATAAATCAAAAGCATGAAAGAAACGCATGAGTTGGTGGGTAGTACAGACAGTTAGTTGACAATATCGGTAATCATCCTTACTTTTACCATGTAATAAAACCATATCAAGGTTAGAAAAAGCCGCTTTAAGACGCGGATAAAGTTCCGAACACACGTCAACTCTGGGAGAAGCAATGGCAATTCGAAATTTACGTTTAATTGCCCATGTTAATACCGGAAAAAGCATCTCGGTCTTACCAGCCCCAGTAACCGCCCACAGTAGATGATCACGGTGATGTTTTACTGATTCAATCATCCTTAACGCACAGTCTTTTTGATTTACAGTTAGCGTCCCATCCCAAGTCAAAACATTACTTGGAACCACAAAACGATTTGTTTCTAGGACACTAACCAGTTTCATCGACGAATCAATTCGCCCCATTTCGATGCAATTGGGGCAGTAAAAAATATGATTGGGAAGTTCACATTTTGATTTTTCACAATTGAATCCACATCGGTTACAATGAATAGTAGTTTGATTAACCGTTACCGCTAATTCAAAATTAAGAAGTGAATTACTTAAAAGCATCGGGTCAATCAAAGTGCTTGGCGTAAGTCTTCCCATTAGTTCCTTTTGATCTTTGATCATTAACTATCCGCCTCCACTTTTAAATACGAAGAACAGGAATAATTTAATGCAAAATTCTTTTTTAACCATTAAACAAGCTGGTAAAAATGAAATTATTATCAAAAAATCAAAGTTTATTGCTTCCGTATCTCGTGTCACGGACGAAGCGAGTGCTCAAGCATTCATCGCCAGTATCAAAAACCAAAATAAAAAGGCCAATCACAATTGTTTTGCCTATGTTATTGGCCCAAATGATGATGTCCAGCGAGAAAGTGACAACGGCGAACCCAGTGGGACTGCCGGGATTCCAATCCTGGATGCCATTAAAAATATGGAACTTCACGATACAGTAATCGTAGTAACAAGGTACTTTGGTGGCATCAAACTAGGTGCTGGTGGCCTAATTCGAGCATATAGTAACTCGGCATCGGATGTGATTGAAAGAGTTGGAATCAGCAAAATGACGCTTAAAACTGCACTTACTATCTCAGTATCCTATAAGTTAAATGATAAGCTCCAATATTTTCTTAAACAAAATAATTTACCAATTACTAACGTTGAATATGGCACTAGTGTTCGAGTAAGTACCGCCATTTCAAATCATGTGATTGATAATTTCAAAACAAAAATCAACAATTTGCTTGCAGGAGACGTTCAATTCAAGATTGGTAAGGAAGCTTATTTTGAGAGTCCAGTTTAGTCTAAAAAGAGTAGTTCACCTTCAATGAACTACTCTTTTTTGTTTGATTTGGTTTTATGCTTTGCCTTGGTTTTAGTGATTTCGGTTTCGTGATTAGCCTTACTGGTTGTCCCAGTCACAACGCGTTTAATCAAATTAAGCAAGGGTTGCCGGTTCTTTCCGACTAATCCAATGGCTTCCACAAAAAGCTCAATCCCAATCAAAGTGGCAACCGTCAACAACACTGATCCCCAGAAACTGGACAATGGATAGAGTAAAGAGATGAAAGCGAAAATTAACGCAATTCCGTAAATAACCAAAACCGTTTGCCGGTGGGTCAAACCAATCTGCATCAACCGATGATGTAAATGGTGCTTATCAGCGTGAGAGATGGGCTGTTTGTTCAAAATCCGCCGTAAAATTGCATAAGCAGTGTCCGAGATTGGGACTCCCAAAATCACAACGGGAATAATGACCGATATGAAGGTGGCGTTTTTAAGACCTTGTAAGGAAAAGACCGAGATCATAAAGCCAATTAATAGGGATCCCGTATCTCCTAGATAGATTCGAGCTGGGAAAAAATTATACGGTAAAAAGCCCAAACAGGAAGCGGCAAAAGTAAAAATCATGATTGACACGTAAACGTTACCGACGTTTAAAAAGAATAAGCCGATGATTCCCATGGTAGTCAGAGCAATAATGGCAATCCCCGTCGCTAGTCCATCCAGTCCATCGATTAAATTAATTGAGTTCGTAATCCCCAGAATCCATATCCAGGTAATTGGTAGACTTAACCATCCCAGACTAACATCACCAAAGAATGGGAGCGTAATGGAGCTCATCTGAATGCCCGCAAAAATGTACACCCATAGTGCTGCTAGCGAGATCCCAATCACTTTTTGCCGTGGCTTCAATTCAAAAATATCATCAATGACCCCCGTCATAATGATAATAATTTCTCCGCCCAGAATTCCCCACAACTTACTAGATGGAATTTGGTTCCGCAAAAAAAAGCAAGTCGTAATGGTATAAGCAATAAAAATTGCCAGACCACCCAACGTTGGCATTGGAATTTTATTTACACGTCTTTTATTCGGTTTATCAATGGCGCCAATTTTGAATGCTAAAATTCTGATAAAAGGGGTTAAAACCGCCGACATTATCATCGTTGCAAACAAATAGACGAATATTTCAAATTTCAATTAAGTATGGCCTTCCACGATTAAGTTTATATTCAATTATACAAACGGAAAATAACAAACACAAGCTTCCCTTTATTTAATTTATGATAATTAAATCTAATGATAACAATTAAAATTTTGGTTTGTTTTTTAGTTCATTTCATATATTATATTAAATATAGAAATAGCTAAATCAATCACATACTTTTGAAAGGAGTTAAACATGCAAAATAAAGAAGAAAAGCCCCAAAAAGATGCTCCATTGTTAACTCAACTCGGTATCTTTGGGGGCATTTTATTCGTCTCAAGTCTAATCTCAGCACTCTTTCCGGCCAACTTTCCAGTTCCAACCCCAGTAATTGGCTTGGTGATATTATATTTGTTATTGACCTTTAAAGTCATTAAACCAGAACAGGTCGAAAAGGTCGGATCATTTTTTATTGGAATCCTAGGATTCCTTTTTGTCCCTTCTGGAATTCAATTAGCGGCCTCCCTCGACATTATGAAACATTCTGGCGTCAAACTAGTGATTATGATCATTATTTCGACAGTCGTCATGTTGGTGTCGGTGGCTTTAGTTGCTACTTTTTTGATATGGGCCCGCAATAAAATTTTTGGCAAAAAACAAGACATTGATAAGGAGTAACCAAATATGCAAACGGAACTATTAAAATTTTTAGGCAATCCAATGTTTGGAATTGCTCTATCATTGGTGGTCTATCTGATTGGATCATTTCTATTTAAAAAATTTAACGGCTTTTTTCTTTTTCAACCATTATTTGTTGGGATGGTGCTCGGGATCTTTGTTCTCTGGTTAATGAGCAAAGCAACGGGGATTAACATTACCTGGATTTACACCAACTTGTATAAGCCCGGTGGTGATATTATTTTTTGGTTCCTCTTTCCTACCACGATTGCTTTCGCAGTCCCACTCTTCAAGCGAAACGACATCGTGAAAAAGTACTGGTTTGAAATTTTGTTATCACTAATAATCGGTTTAACCATTTCGGTAATCATCATGTACTTTGTCTCCAAGTTAATTGGATTAAACAAGTCGGAAATTGCTTCCATGCTTCCGCAAGCTGCCACTACCGCAGTTGCAATGCCAATCGCTCAAGGCATTAACGGTGTGCCAGCAATTACCGCTATGGCATGTATTTTAAACGCTGTTATTATTTACGCACTTGGCGACTGGATCATTAAAATATTCAGATTGAAGAACCCCATCGGAATTGGATTGGGGCTTGGAACGGCAGGACACACCCTTGGATCAGCTAAAGCTCTTGAACTTGGTGAAGTTCAGGGCTCCATGGCTGCGATTGCGGTGGTCATTATTTCGGTGGTCGTTGATATCATCGTCCCACTATTTGCTCATATTGTGCACCTTTAAATCCAAATCAAAAAAGCTAGGCTATGTTAAACATAGCCTAGCTTTTTGTTCTATTATTCACTTAAATGATAGTTATACGTCGATACAATGATGTCCTGACGTGAATTCAAGGCACTTCTTAATCGAACAGCAGTCTGATTATGAAGGACTTGTTGCCAGTAGTGTTTTGGTACAAACTGAGGAACCAAAACCGTCGTAGTATAATTGCGATCCTCATCCTGTTTCGCAATAACATCACAGAAACGAAGCACTGGATCGACAACCGAACGATACGAAGTATGAATATCGACAAATCGAATGTCTGGATACTCTTCCTTAAACTTCGTTGAAATTTTCTCTTCTTTTTGCGGATTATCGGCAAACGAAACGTGCATGGCAATAACGTTGTCACCAATCGATCTCGCATAGTTAATTGCTTGTCTAGTAACTTGGGTAACATTTCCCACTAACACGATTACCGTTGAACCAGCATAGGTATGATTCTCATAATTAGGATCAGTTGAAATACGCAGCTGCTCAGCAATTCGTTGATAGTGAAGATGAATTTTGTAAAACATCAAAAGGAGCAACGGCATGATAATGAGGTATGGCCAAACGTTTGCAAAATGAAGTGCAAACAGGAAGAAGACTAACATCACTGAGATGAACGCTCCAATAAAATTAATGACAGCTTTCACCGGCCACAAGCCATCTTTATTTCTGAACCAGTGAACAATCATTCCAGATTGAGACAACGTAAATGGAACAAACACACCAACAGCATAGAGTGGAATTAAGAGATTAGTTTTACCTTTAAAGAGGACAATTAAAACAATCGCACCTAAAGCTAACGAAATAATTCCATTTGAATAACCTAGTCGGTCACCCTTATCCAGGTAGGCATGTGGCAAATATTTATCTTTAGCCATGTTGTAGGCCAAAATTGGAAAGGCAGAGAAACCAGTGTTAGCAGCAACAGCTAAAATCAAGGCAGTTGCAAGCTGAAGTAAGTAGTACATGATTCCGTGACCAAAGACATTGGTACCAATCTGTGATAAGACGGTATCTTTAGCGTTAGGAATAACTCCCATGTAGTAACTTAGAAAGGTAATCCCAGCAAAGAAGATTCCTAAAATAATGGCCATGATACCTAATGTATTGGCAGCGTTCTTTCGTTTTGGTTGTTTAAAGTTTGGAACCGCATTACTAATGGCTTCAACTCCAGTTAACGATGCTGAACCAGATGAGAATGCCTTAAAGAATAATACCAAGGTCATTCCCTTAACTGAGGTATTCAGTGGAGCATACGCATGATAAGTAATTTTATTAGTTAAAATATTATAAGCACCAACAATGATTAAAATGATAATCATCACAATAAATAGATACACTGGAATAACCAGGAATGAAGCTGAATCATGCATTCCACGAAGATTCAAAATCATGATAAATATTACAATTAAGATTGCAATCGGAACCTGATAATTATATAGCGCAGGGATGGCAGAAGTAATCGCTTCAGTCCCAGAAGTCGTTGAAACGGCAACCGTTAACATATAATCAACTAATAGGGACCCACCAGCAACTAAACCAGCAGTGTCACCCCAATTGGTTCGGGCAACAACGTAGGCACCTCCACCAGATGGATAAGCATAAATAATCTGTCGATAAGATAATGTGATTGCGGCTAACAGAACCAACACTAGCAGTGCGACCCACATTTGATACATTAATGCCGCGGTCGATAAGGTAATCAAAACGGCAGTAATCTGTTCAGTACCATAAGCAACTGATGATAAGGCATCAGATGATAGCAAAGCTAAACCTTTGAACTTAGTGAGAGATTGACCAGAGCCTTCCGTTGTCTTAAGCGGACGTCCAATAATTAATCTTTTTAAATACCGCCACATTTAATCCATACTCCTTTAATATGTCATATTTAACCTAGTAAAACCGTAATTTTAAAGTCAAATGCAATTGTACTACATTAAACTAGATAATTCATCATAATTGGAAATAAAAAAGAGTCCATTCGGACTCTTTTTTATTAAAACTTAAATTACATCATTCCACCCATTCCAGGTTGTTGTGAAGCAGCTGGTTGATCATTATCATTTTTTGGTTGTTCGGCAACAACAGCTTCAGTAGTTAATAGAAGAGCTGAAACAGATGCAGCGTTTTGAAGTGCTGAACGGCTTACCTTAGTTGGGTCAACGACACCAGCTTTGATCATGTCTTCGTACTTGCCAGTCAATGCATTGTAACCAATGCCTGGTTTTTCGTCTTTCAAATGATCAACAATAACTGAACCGTCAATCCCAGCATTTTCAGCAATTTGTCTTACTGGTGCTTCTAGGGCTTTAACAACAATGTTAACTCCAGTTGCTTCATCACCTTCAGCGGGGATTTTAGCAACGTCATTCAAGATGTTGATAAAGGCTGTACCACCACCGGGCACAAATCCCTCTTCAACAGCGGCTCTAGTAGCATTCAAAGCATCTTCAATTCGGTACTTACGTTCTTTAAGTTCAGTTTCAGTGGCTGCACCAACTTTGATAACAGCAACTCCACCAGCCAACTTAGCTAAACGTTCCTTCAACTTATCACGGTCAAAGTCAGAATCAGTGGCATAAATTTGTTGTTTGATTTCATCAATTCGTTTGTCGATAGCTTCTTTGCTACCCTTACCTTCAACGATAGTTGTGCTGTCTTTAGTAACGTTAACCTTATTAGCTTGACCTAATTGATCAATGGTGGTGTCTTTTAGATCTAATCCAAGATCAGAAGTAATTACAGTACCACCAGTCAAAGTAGCGATGTCTTGGAGTTGTTCTTTACGACGATCACCAAAGCCGGGAGCCTTAACAGCTACAACATTAAAGGTTCCACGCATCTTGTTCAAAACTAAGGTTGGAAGAGCTTCTCCACCAATATCATCAGCAATGATCAAGAGTGAACGACCTTGTTGTACGACTGATTGAAGTAATGGCAAAATGTCTTGGATATTAGTGATTTTCTTGTCAGTAATTAAAATGTAGGGATTATCTAGGTTAGCTTCCATTTTTTCTTGGTCGGTAACCATGTATTGTGACATGTATCCACGATCAAATTCCATACCTTCAACAACGTCTAAACTAGTGTCAACACCACGTGATTCTTCAATCGTAATAACACCATCATTACCAACTTTTTCCATTGCGTCGGCAATCAAATTACCAACCTTTTCGTTAGCTGATGAGATTGAAGCAATTTGAGCGATATCTTCCTTGCTAGTTACTTGGTGACTCATCTTGTGAAGACTATCAACGGCTGTTCTAGTAGCCTTCTCTATTCCTTGACGAACTCCAACGGGATTAGCACCAGCGGTAACGTTCTTCATACCCTCTTTAACGATTGCTTGGGCAAGAACAGTAGCAGTAGTAGTACCATCACCGGCAACATCATTGGTTTTAGAAGCAACTTCAGATACTAACTTAGCACCCATATTTTCAAAGTGATCTGGAAGATCAATTGCTTTAGCAATGGTAACACCATCATTTGTGATTGTTGGATCTCCAGCTTTTTCTTCTAGAACAACGTTACGTCCCTTTGGACCCATAGTTGTTTTTACAGTGTCAGCTAATTTGTCAACACCATTTAACATCGAATTTCTAGCATTTTCAGAAAACTTAATTTCTTTAGCCATTATTATCACCTCATATTAATTAATTTATTTTTATTATTTAACGATTGCAAGTAAATCTTTTTCGTGCATTACAAGGTATGGA
>NZ_JBWXVG010000014.1:0-15907 GCF_059901005.1 Fructilactobacillus sp. X7R9C1
CGCGCGTGTTTCACAAAAGTAAATACGTTTTTTATATTTTTCTTAAGAATCTTAATAAATCTTTAAAGCAAGTGACGTTATATCAACGTTTTTGCTTGACGTTACAAAACTTGTGACATGAGTAAGGGGAGTTAAATAATGAAAATGATACACATCTTTGATTATGTAACTTTTAGCGGATGAGAATCCCTTTGTGATGGGGTTTAGTAATGCAAGTTTTTGATTAACGATTGAAATTGAGATTTGATTAGGATTGGTCAAGTTAAAAGTGTCTCAAAGGAGAGGACAAGTGATACAATACTGACAAGAAAAATATTAAGGAGTGATCATTTTGGATAAGAAAGCAATTAATCCGCAAGACCTGGAATGGTATGAAAAAAGTTATGAAGACAAAGACGACAGTCTGGTCTTAGAACGGGCCGTTTCTCATAATGGAATTAACAACAGTGCTGCTGATTACAAGGCTGATGAAAAAATGAAACGAGTTTTCTCGGTCGAAGTTCCCGAACAACACGTTGCCGATCAGAAGCAAAGTGGAAGGTGCTGGATGTTTTCAGCACTTAACACCATGCGTTTTAAGATTGCCGAAAACTACAAGGTTTCACCAAAATTTGAATTATCACAAAACTACGTTAACTTCTGGGATAAGTTTGAAAAATCAAACTATTTCTTAGAAAACGTGATTAAAACCGCTGATCAACCATTAGGTTCACGCAAGATCGACTTCTTAATGGAAACCCCACAACAAGACGGGGGCCAATGGGACATGTTGTGCGCCATCATTGAAAAGTACGGAGTTGTTCCAAGTTCAACCATGGTTGAAACTTACAATAGTAATCGCTCTGATGAATTGAATCAGACTTTAAACTTGAAGTTACGTCGCGATGCTGAAGTATTACGTAAGATGGTAAAAGATGGTGCGACCGAAGAAAAGCTTGAATCAACTAAGAGTGAGATGCTAAACGATGTTTATCGCATTTTGGCATACTCTTTGGGTCGTCCAACGAAGCGCTTTGATTTTGAATACCGTGATACTGACAATAAGTACCACATTGATAAAGACCTGACTCCGAAAGAGTTCTTTGATAAGTACGTCAACATCAACCTGGAAGACTACGTTTCATTGATTAACTCACCAACTGGTGACAAGCCCTTTGACCAGACCTACACGATTGAAATGTTAGGCAACGTGGTTGGTGGCAGACAGGTTAAGCATTTAAACCTGAAGATTGATGAATTGAAAGACTTAGCCGTAAAACAGTTAAAGAATGGCGAAGCGGTTTGGTTCGGCTGTGACGTTGTCCAAGATTCTGACCGTAAAAAGGGCATCATGGATACGCACTTGTACCACAAGGATGCTTTGTTCAGCACTGACCTGAAGATGAGTAAGGGTTCAAGACTTGACTACAAGGAAAGCATGATGACTCACGCCATGGTGATTACCGGCGTTGACCTAGTCGATGATCAACCAACCAAGTGGAAGGTTGAAAACAGCTGGGGTGAAAAGGTCGGTGAAAAAGGTTACTTTGTCATGAGTGACGACTGGTTCAACGAATTTGTTTACCAGACCGTTATCAACAAGAAGTACATGTCTGACAAGCAACTTGAGGAACAAAAACAGGCACCTAAGATGCTTGAACCTTGGGACCCAATGGGTTCACTAGCTAGTTTTAAAAAATAATTAAAATTTTTGTTGACAGATATTGGTCGACGGATTAGTATACTTACAACAAATTAAATAAACGAGATGGAAAAGCTGAGTACCCGTTGAATTTTCTAAGAGAGTCTCTGGTCGGTGTGAAGGGATGAGATGAATTCGGGGAATATGGACTTTTAATCATTTACTGGCAAGAATTTCGAACCAGCGACGGGGTTGCTACCGATATCATCGCAAGGCTCTTCTAGTTCAGACGTCGACTAGAGCAGTCTTTGAGGCAGTTACTTGAAAGGGTAACTGTAAACTAAGGTGGTAACACGAAAGCATTCGTCCTTTTTAATTAAAGGGCGGATGCTTTTTTTATTTAATTTAATGAATTAAGCAATCAAATAAAAATTAGGAAGTGGACATCATGAGGAGAAGTACTAAGTGGATTATTGGAATTATCATTGTGGTTGTGATCGTTGGGTTAGGTTGGTTTAGTTTTGCCAGACACTCGGCTGAGAGTAAAAAGACCGTTAACGTCGGTCTAATGAGCGGCTCTAAATCAGACGATGAGATTTGGAAGTCAGTCGCTGAGACTGCCAAGAAGAAGTATGGGGTTAACATTAAGTTAACCCACTTCACTGATTACACGCAACCGAACAAGGCTTTGACTCAACACGAGATTGATTTGAACTCATTTCAACATTATGCTTTCTTAGATAACTGGAATAAGCAAAATCATTCTGACATTGTTTCCGTTGGTAACACCTACATCGCTCCTATCAGACTTTATTCAAAGAAGTACAAGAACGTTAAGGATATTCCGGATGGTGGGACGATTGCCGTTCCAAACGATACTTCCAATGAGAGTCGTTCGCTTTACCTCCTTAAGAACGCGGGACTTATCACTTTGAAAAACCAGAAGGGCTTTTTAGGATTAAACGCCATTCAGAGTAATCCGAAGCACTTGAATTTCAAAGAAGTGGATGCATCACAAACCCCACGAGTACTAAACAGTGTCGATGGTGCCGTTATTAATAACACTTACGCCGTTCCCGCTCACTTAGGTGATAAGGAAACGATCTTTACCGAACCACTCAACAATGATTCGAAACAGTGGATCAATTTGATTGCTGCTAACAAGGACCAGAAGAATAACAAGAACTACAAAGACGTTGTAAAATCATTCCAGACCAAGAAGACCGAGCAACTGGTCAAGAAGTATTATGGAAACACCGAAATTCCTGCTTGGAATCGTAAATTTTAGGAGGAACTAATGAGTAATAATATTGTGCAATTCAAGGACGTCTCAGTTACGTTCAAACAAAAAAAGAATGTGATTCACGCCGTTTCAGACGTATCGTTGAAAATTCCCAAAGGTGAAATCTTCGGAATTGCTGGCTACTCCGGTGCCGGTAAATCGACGTTAGTTCGAACCATCAACCTGCTACAAAAACCAACCGACGGGGAAGTCGATGTGTTTGGGAAAACCTTCTATAAAAAAGAAGGCGACCAAGTTTCTTCAATTAATACGAAAGAGTTGCGTGATGAACGGCGTCAAATTGGAATGATTTTTCAGCATTTTAATCTGCTAGAAGAACAAAATGTCCAACGCAACGTTGAGTTCGGATTAAAACACAGTGGTCTAAAGGAAAAGGAACGTGAAGCGAAAGCCAAGAAGATGCTCGACATTGTTGGTTTGGGTGATTACTTAAAAGCCTATCCATCCCAACTCTCTGGTGGTCAACAGCAACGAGTTGCGATTGCTAGAGCGCTCGCTAACGACCCTAAGATTTTGATTTCTGACGAAGCTACTTCCGCACTTGACCCTAAAAATACCGATCAAATCTTGGATTTACTGAAAGAATTGAACGAGAAATATGGCTTAACGATTATTCTGATCACCCATGAAATGGAAGCCATCAAACGGATTTGTCAGGAAGTTGCCATCATGAGTCAAGGAAAAGTGGTTGATGTTGGTAATCTACTTGATATCTTCGTTGATTCGAAGAATCCAACTACCAGAAAGATTGTTGGAAACAGTTTCAACGCACTTGAAATCTTGAAGTCGATGAACATTGACGTTAACAAGCGAAATCTAGTTCAGTTGACGTATCTATCAGATGACATTAGTGATCCAATCATCGTTAGCCTGTATGAGAAGTTCCATATTTCCGCAAGTATCATCTATAGTAATATTGAAAAATTGGGTGAGCAGGTCGTTGGAACGTTGATTGTTGATTTACTTGGAAGTCAAGAGGATCAAGAAGCAGCGGTTAAGTACCTTAATGGTCAAGACATCAAGGTCACTGAATTGAAGGAGGCAGAATAATGGGAGCTTGGTTTGCAACTCATTTTCCCAACGTGGTTTCACAGGGATTAAATGGTGAAGAGGGCTGGATCACAGCCGTTAATCAGACAATTTACATGACGTTTTGGTCCGCAATCTTTGGTGGGATTGCAGGAATCATCTTCGGAGTTTGTTTAGTGATTTTTGCGGATAACGGGATTATGCCATGTCATCCACTGTTCTGGATTATCGACAAAGTTGTTTCGCTATTCCGAGCCGTTCCATTTATCATCTTGCTGGCCTTCATTGCCCCAGTGACGCAAAAGATCGTTGGAACCCAAATCGGAACGACGGCCGCTTTAGTACCTCTATCAGTCGGGGTCTTTCCGTTTTATGCGCGGCAGGTCCAAGTCGCCCTTGAAAGTGTCGATCATGGCATCATTGAATCGGCGGAATCACTAGGGGCCACGAACTGGGACTTAATCTTCGGCGTGTACCTTAGTGAAGCGCGTTCAGAGTTGATTCGAGTATCAACGGTTACATTAATTAGTTTAGTTGGTTTAACCGCAATGGCCGGTGCTATTGGTGCTGGTGGTCTTGGTAACATGGCCATCTCATACGGGTACAACCGTTTCGCAAACGACACGACCTTGGTCGCAACGATCCTAGTTGTCATCATGGTTCTGATTATTCAAGTTGTTGGTGACGTCTGGGCCAAGTTTGCTAACCACGCCGATCGCGGTTAATAAATAAGAATTTAAAGAAGGGTGTTTAAGAATGGAAAAAGCAGAGAAAATCAAAATTCTACAGGATTTAATTCAGATTAAGTCCGTGAACGGTAATGAAATTGAGATCTCAGAGTACTTGTCGAAGCTGCTGAAAAAGCACGGTATTGACAGTAAGATTTTTCCGTTTGGCGACGGTCGTGCCAACTTGATTGCTGAACTTGGAACTGGTGAATCCGGGAAAGTACTGGCTTTAGAGGGACACCAAGACACGGTGGCAGTTGCTCATCCGGAAAATTGGAAACACGATCCGTTTAAGGGTGAAATCGTGGGTGACAAGATCTACGGTCGTGGTGCCGCTGACATGAAGAGTGGGCTAGCGGCCGAGGTGATTGCGCTCTGTGAGTTAGCTGATAAGGGCGAAGTTCCTGATGGGAAGATTCGTTTGATTGCTACTTCAGGAGAAGAATTCGGTGCTCCTGGTGCTTATAAGATTGAACCAAAGTATATTGACGATGTGGACGCTATGATTGTTGGTGAACCTTCCGATGGTGATGTCACCTACGCTCATTCTGGAAGTCTGAACTATCAGATTACTAGTACTGGAAAACCAGCGCACAGTTCGACTCCTGATTTGGGGTTGAACGCCATTACTGGTTTGGTTAAATACATTCAGGCTGAGCCGGATTTCTTCAACGATTTACCAGTTGATCCAGTGCTTGGCAAAGTCCAACACAGTATCACCGTCATTAACGGTGGGGAACAGGTTAATATCATTCCTGGTTCGGCTAGTTTGCTTGGAAATGTCCGTCCGACCCCTTCATTTAATAACGACAACGTGATTGAATTGATTCAAACAATCGTTGATAAAGTGAACGACGAGACCCCATATCACCTCGAATTTAAGTTGGTTCACAACTTTTATCCAATTGAAACCGATAAGAACAATCAGTTCGTCCAGGATGCTTATGAGGTTACCAAAAAGGATTATCAGAATCGCAAGCCCGAGTTGATTGTCAATAACGGTGCGACTGATGCGAGTGTTTACGTTCAGGAAAACGACAAAATGGCCGTGATCTTGTTAGGTCCCGATAAGAACAACACGTCACACCAGATTAACGAGTATACGACACTTTCGAGTTATCTTGATACGATTAATGCTTATCAGGATATTGCGAACGATTTCTTTGCAAAAAAGTAAAAAAAAGGCCTTGAACTGTGGAGTTCAAGGCCTTTTTGTGTGGTTAATATTATTTAAGGAGATATAATTAATTGTATAGAAAATTTAAAAAGGGAAAGTGATAAAGTGGAAAATATTTTTAAAGACAATAAAGGATGGGAATATAGGACAAATACACAAGTTATGTTTTTGCCAACAGAATTGAATGATTTGACTTTTCCTATTGAAGGAAGTATAGATATTTTTCATATTGGGAAAAAAGATTCTGATGTAGATGATAGTGATTTTGATAATGTTAAAAGAATTTTGAATCAACATGGTGGTAATGTAAAAAAGGTTCCCAATGGTTGTAAATTAAAGGATGAAAATGTCGGGCATTTTGATAAAATTGATTATTTATATGAAATGAAAATTAGTGATCTTACAAAAGAAGATCAAGAATTATTAAAAAATGAATATTCAGACATAAATAGTAATACAGTAATAAAATTTTATGACACGACTGATGAAAATAAATATAACCCTCATAATGATGTCCGATATGATGAAATTATATTTGTGCAAGTTATACATCCATAGTTAGTACTAACTTAATATCCATCTATTTTTTTTAATTTGTTTTAAAAAGGAAATCTTATTTGAGATTTCCCTTTTTAAAATATCAATATAAACATATTTAGTTTTTTGTGATGAATATTATATCTTAGAAAGCATCTTGAGTGCTTTTATTACCTTAGGGTTATCTGTTACTTTCTTATTAGCTTCTTCATTAATTCTTTTACGGTTTTTGGGATCCATTAATTTATTGAATAATTGGTTCAGCTCTTTATCGGTTATATTCATGTTAATTTCTCCTTTCTTAAACCACTAGCTATGCTTTCAATACATCATGCTATTTTATAAATTTAGTTTTGTCAAACGCCAAGTGTAGATTGCATTAAATCTAAGTCTAAATAACAATGAGAGATAACATATTCTTTTAATTCAGCTTGTGACATGCTTTTTTGAGCAATTGCAACGGAAATCGTATAGAGAGCCATGTCATCATATATATCAAATGTATAATAATTATTACTAAGAAAGGTGAGAGCAGCTAACATGGCTGTTCTTTTGTTACCATTCGTAAAAAATTGGTAGCTTGCTATGGAATACCAAATATAAGTTGCCTTATCAATAATGGTAGGATGAAGGTCTTTGTTAAATAAATATTGGTTAATTTGGCCCAAAATTCGTTCTAAACCTGCCTGATCCTTTAAACCGTAGATAGTTTTTTCTTTAATTAGGATTTCGGCTTGTTTATTGATATTTTTCATTTCAGGTACACATAAATTAAATTGTGGCAAAGTTAAGACTAATCTGTCAGTTAAATGATTATGGACGTTAAAAACTGATAATTTAAGTGCGTTTTTTTCATTGGTTATTGATTTGTAAAAATGGAGATTAATTTTTGTTATTTCTTTTATATTAAGTGTTTTTTTGAGTAATTTTTTATACTCATTAATCTGTTCTGTTTTACTGTTTTGATAGTTTGTGATTATTAAGGCTTGAGGTAATTCCCTATTTAGCTGTTCATCTATTGACATATTTAAATTCCCTTAATATACATACGCTAAAAATATATTAAATTTGCGCATAAAAAAAGAGCTTGGTTACCAAGCTCTTTTTTAAAATTACCATCTTAAGATAGCTGCAACTTTCTTGTCAGTTGGCATGTCGTCAGCAGGCAATACGGTAACGTCACCATCAAGGCCAAGAACCGTCAATGCTAATGAGTTTAATTCATTAGCTGGACGTGAACCTTCGGCGTTAACTTCAACGTCTTCACCGTTGTCCTTACTTTGAACGTAAGCATCTTGTTGGATGATTAAGTTAGCAATGCGGTCGTCAATGGCAGCCTTCAAGATTTCATCGTAGTCGTCAGTGGTCTTTTTAGCACCGTCGGCTTTGTCATAGATGTCTTTCATTGACTTCTCACCATCTGAAACAAAGTTATCGTGAATGGTTTGAGCAACTTCTTGGACGTTTTCGCCAGCGTTTTTAACGGCAGCATCCATTTCAACGTGCTTATCTTCAACTACGTATGGGTTGTGAGTAGCACGGTTGAAACGACCTTCGTCTTCAGCGTTTGCAACAACTACTAATGGATTGTGGTCCTTGTTTGAAACATGTTTTTGAACATATTTGTCAACCAATTCGTAGTATTCGTGAGTGTCCCACTTAGCTCCGTTCTTTCTAGGATCATCTTGGGTCTCAGTCTCAGTCTTGTCTGAGTCAAATGGATCTGGGGTATCGGTGTCATCATCAACAACGCTCAAGTCGTTAACGTGAAATACTTTGAAGTCGTCACGTTGTAAGAACAACATGTCAAAGTCAGGAACGAATTGGTATTGTCTTACGATTGGTAAGATTTGCAATTTGTCTGAGAATGAGAATGCTGTTTGTGGAGCGTAGTTCAATTGAGCAACTTCGATGGAATCGTTAGTTACGTACATGATGATCCCCTTAGCAATGGTTGCCTTAGGTTGTAAAGTCTTTAAGTAGTTCTTAATTTGAAAATCATAGGCGTTCCAAAGTTCTGGTTTATATTGCTTTTGAAATGCTTTTTTAGCAGTGTCAACCAAACTATTGATTTGGGTGTTGTCTCTACGAGTATTGTCTTCCTTAGGATCCAAGGGTACAGTGATTGTTAAAACTGGGCCGTTATCGGATTCCAAGTCAAGCAAGTTTTTAATTTGATCTTTTTTGTCATGCTTAGCCATGGTAAAACCTCCATTAATAAATTGTTACTATACTCTACTATATTACCATTTTTAAAAACAATTGGAAACGGGTACCTCGATTAGAGTTTATCGGTTACCAGTCGTTTAATTAAAAAGAACACAATGAGGGCAAAAACGACGATGATACCGATCAACACCATCAGTTTCTTGAAACTCCCCTGCAAAATCGTGTCACCACCAAGCGAGTAAATGATTGAGATGGGAATGCTTCCCAGAATCGTCGCAATTTTCACTTTCTTGTCTGGAAACCGTTTCTTATCCTGATTGGCCTGAAAACTGACTAGAAACGTCGGGATAAAGGGAATCGAATATCCGATAATAAGACCGAGGAGGGGATGTTTTAAGTGTTTAAAGTGTTTGGCGTACTTATTGTTCTCGTATTTTCTAGCAATCCCTTTAAATGATGAAACAATCTTAGTCGTCCCAAAGTTTCCGGCTGAAAGTCCAATCACGTTGATGATAATGCCAAGCCATTTTCCAAAACAAATCCCAGTGATAACGCCGACAACTGCAACTGGTGCCCCTGGAATCATGGTCAAGATGTACAACAAGAAGATCAATAAGACAGCATCAATTAGACCGTGGTCACGGATTTCTTGAATCGCCGTGCCGCGGGTAGCAGGATTGAACATCATTTTAATCTCTGGCCAATAATCCATGAATAGGATGTAAAAGAAGAGGACGGCGATGACAATGCCAAGGTATTTTAAAATGTCCATGCGATGTTCTTTAATGAATTCTACGATGATAAAAGACTCCTCCAAATGTTATAGCTATATCTTATAAGAAAATCTTAGCCACGTCTATTCTTTCGAAAAAAATAAGCCAACCATTTGGGTTGGCTTATTAATTATTTTTCGGCGTGCTTCAAAACGTTTTGAGCGATGAAGGAAGCATACTTTGGCGTTCCTTGCACGTTAGGGTGCGTCTGGTCTTGATAGAGGTACTGTGGATGTGACTTAGCATAATCATACCAGTCGATCACATACAGGTTCTTATACTTCTTTTGAGCCTTCTTTAGAAACGAATTAACCTGGTTCTGCCATGGCTGGGTCGGAACGTAGGTGTTAATCCAGAAGACGTGCCGGTTCTTTCCCGCAATTTCCATGTATTGCTTCAGCGTCTCGTCACTAATGGCACCGTTAGTTCCAAGGCCGATAATGACGTTTTTACCCAACAAACCTTGTTGTTGCATACTCTTCATGATGGCAACTCCATCTTGAGGGTGACGCGAGGTGGCAGCGTCAATGTACAGTTTTGGAAAGATCTTTTGCAAATTATCGCGTCCAGACAGCATGACTGAGTCACCAATGGCACTTCCAGAGAGGTTCTGAGCTTCTTGGAGTTGTTGCTTGGTTAGGCCGTCTTTTTCCAGCTTCTTATTGACTTTCGTGTTCTTTGATTTTTTACCGGATTTGATTTCTTTGGCTAGTTTTTCGTTGTGCTTATCTTGCGCCTTAGAGTTCTTTTGAATTCGGTTGGCCAGTTGCGTGTGATTGGCGGCCTTCGGATTAACCGTGGTTGATTGGAAGATACCAACCGTGCCAATGGTTAATACAATAATTGCTAGGACCTTTAGGACCATATGATGTTTAAAGCACGATGTCAGCCAATCTTTAATCTGGTCAAGACTCATCTTGTAAACGTGAAAGAGGGTCTTGAAAAACTCAGGGACCCGATGGTAATCGTATTTAGCGAGCGGAACCTCAATGAAGCGGTACGATAATTCTGAGATAACGATGATAATCGCAATTTCGATAAGAGCGTACAACCATTGATGATCAGCTACATCTTTAAATTTGTCGGCAAAGAAAACAAAAACAGGGAACTGATAAACATAGATTTCATAACTTCTAGAACCAATCCAGTCAAATAACTTATTGGTTAGGATGCGATTCCAGTGACTATTAGGATGAACAACCGCCATCATGGCCATTATGGTAAAGATCGAGAACAGTGCCATGCCACCACGATACAAAAACGGTGATTGTGAACCAGTGGTAACGATGATCCAACCCATTCCTACCATTCCGATTAAACCAAAGACGTCCAGTAGAAATGACTTTTGATTGTCATGATCGCGTTTCTGGGTACTCGGCCAGAAAACGGCCAGGGCGGCTCCAAAAAGAATTGAGAACATTCGGGTGTCAGTCCCGTAGTAAACTCGACTAGGATCACTACCGGGATGGTACAGAACGGCCATTAAAAGGACTGAAAGAACTGATAATAAAATGGCAGTGTAGAAGATGGGGTGTTTGTTTCCGTGGAATTTTTTAAGTAAGAAGTAGGCAATTAGTGGCCAAATTAGGTAAAATTGACCTTCAATTGCAAGGGTCCAAAGGTGGGTAAATGGGGAAGCACTTCCAGCAAAGTTCTGGAAGTATGATTGACCATTCATGATTTCCCACCAGTTATATACGTAAGCTAAGTTAGATACGACGCTCTGCCATAGATTCGCGAGTAGATTACGTTGAAACAATGTTATGTATGCAGCGGTCGCAAATAACATCGTAATGAGGGTGGGATACAGCCGCTTTAATCGTTTTGACCAAAAGTAGCCGTAGCGGAAATGGTTCGTTTCATGGTACTCGGTAATCAGATGATCGGTAACCAAATACCCTGACAACGTCAAAAACACCGGAACCCCTAGGTATCCTCCGGTAAATACGCTAGGTGACAGGTGGTATAAGATGACACAGATAACGGCAAGTGCCCGTAAGCCGGTGAAGCCGGTAATAAACCGACGTTTTGTAGTTTTATTATTCATATTATTGGATCCCTAATTATTAGTTTGTATAACAGCAAGTCTAGCACGCAAAGACCGCACTGTATACGGGTTTCAGCAAATCTTAAGAAAAAGATTTTGGGTACAAAAAAACATCTACCAGAATTGGTAGATGTTTTTAAAAATATAACTAACTTAATTAGTCACCACTAGCAAGTTTAGTCTTGTCAGTATTCTTAGTGATTTCGATGGTGTCTTTTCTAAGATCAGCCTTAAGATGTTTTACATCTTGGTGATCCAAGTAGTACATCGCAATCTTATCTCTTAATTGTTGTTCGATTACTCGACGTAATGGACGAGCACCCATGGCTTCATCGTAACCTTGGTCCATCAACCATTTCTTAGCATCTGGAGTTACGTAAAGTTCCATGTCTTTTTGAGCTAAGGTGTCGTTTAAGTTACCGATCATCAGGTCAACAATCTTGCTCAAGTCTTCCTTAGTCAAGTGTGAGAACTCAACAATGGCATTGAATCGGTTCAAGAATTCAGGTCTGAAGTATGGAGCCAAACGGTCCATAATTGACATGTCCTTCTTGTTGTTCTTGCTCATTGAATCGTTTCCGAATCCGGCGTTTGAAGTAGCAATGATAACGGTGTTCTTAAAGTCGACCACGTTACCTTGACCATCAGTCAAACGACCATCATCCATAACTTGAAGTAATAGGGTAATTACTTGTGGGTTAGCCTTTTCAATTTCATCAAGCAATACGATTGAGTATGGGTTTCTTCTTACTTGTTCAGTAAGGGTATTACCATTGTCACCGTAACCAACGTAACCAGCTGAAGTACCAATCATCTTGGATACAGCAGTTACATCTTGGTATTCTGACATATCAAGTCTGATGATTGAGTTTTCATCGTTGAACATGTCTTTAGCCAATTGCTTAACTAATTCAGTCTTACCAACACCAGTAGGTCCAACGAATAAGAATGAACCGATTGGACGGTTACCCTCGTCAAATCCGGCACGGTTTCTACGGATAGCGTTAACAACTAAGTCAACAGCTTGGTCTTGTCCAATGACACGGCCTTTAAGACGAGTATCCATGCCTTTCAATCTTTCAAGGTCGTTAGCACTCATTTGTGAAACTGGAATACCAGTTAATCTTTCAACTGAGTCAGCAATGTCTGATACCTTTGCAACAGGACGGTCAGTGTTAGTGTCGTCACTCTTAAGTTTCTTTTCGATATCTTCGATCTTAGTCTTTGCTTTAGCTGCATCTTCATACTTTTCAGCTTTAGCTGCGTCTTCCTTTTCCTTCTTAGCGTCCTTTAATTCACTTTCAAGGGTAACCTTGTCAGTAACAGGGTGCTTTGCGGCCAAGTGAGCAGCGGTCATATCGATCAAGTCAATGGCCTTATCAGGTAATGAACGTTGAGGGATGTATTGAACTGAGTAGTCAACGGCAGCTTTTAAAACATCGTCAGGTAAGGTAACTTGGTGATGGTCTTCGTAAGCTTTCTTGATGCCCTTCAAGATTTCAAGGGTAGTAGCTTTACTTGGAGCGTCAACAGTAACGTCATTGAAACGACGTGCAAGTGCAGAGTCTTTCATAATGGTGTTTCTGTATTCGTCTTGAGTAGTGGCACCAATAACTGAGATTTCACCACGGCTTAAAGCGGGCTTGATCATGTCAGCTAATCCTTTGCTTCCTGATTCGTCACCAGAAGCACCGGCACCGACGATTTGATGAATTTCATCAAAGAATAGGATAACGTTTTTACGTTCTTCAACTTCTTTGATTAATTTTTGAATATTTTCTTCGTATGAACCACGGTATTGAGTACCAGCTTCAAGAGAAGATAAATCGATTGAAATGATTTGCTTGTCTTTGATTGCGCCAGGGACATCACCCTTAACGATCTTTTGAGCTAAACCTTCAACGATGGCAGTCTTACCAACACCAGCGTCACCAACTAAAATTGGGTTGTTTTTGATACGACGACTCAAAATTTCAGCGGTTTCTTGGATTTCTTTGTCACGTCCAATAACTGGGTCAAGTAAACCTTGTTTAGCTTCATCAGTTAGGTTTCGACCAACTTTATCCAAGTAACTTTCAGCTTTCTTTTGTTGCTTGGCGTTGTTGCCTCCGCCGTTTCTACCACGACGGCCAGGAATTTGACCTGATTTTCTCATTGCTTCAACTTCTTCAGGAGTAAGTTCGTGACCGTTAACAACGTAACGAGCATTAGGGTTTTGACCCATTCCTCCATTCATTAGACTATTAAATAAATCGTCCATTCCGTTTCCGAATGGATCATTTCCAAAATTGTCTGCCATGTGCAATTTCCCTCTTTCCTATTTTCACCACTTGGTGAGTTTATAACTACATAAGATAAACAATAGGAACATATCTCAAGTTCCAATTTTAATTATACCAGTTTTGAATCGAATGCATAGTAATTAGCTCATATCTACCGGGTTTGGTCAACGTTGGTCAAACTATTTCCCTTGACTGGTGCCGATTTGCAAGATTTTTAATTTATAGTTTACTTCAGGGGCTTTTACTGAAATCGTTTCATTAAGATGATGACCTAGTAATGATTTTCCAAGTGGAGAATCGTAAAAAATTTTGTTTTCATCTAATTTAGAGAATTCAGCTTCTTGTTTCCCCACAATAAGGAAGGAATCTAAATCACCGTCTTCTAAAAATTGCACTTTAACCTCGCTACCAATGCCGATTCGGTCATTATCAGGTTTTCTAACAATCTCAGCATATTGTTCCTGTTTTCTAAAATAACGCAAGCGACTTTCTAATCGATGGAGTTCTCTTTTAGACGTACTGTACTCCGCGTTTTCAGAACGGTCACCCAGAGCAGCGGCATCGTGTAAGGCTTGGATTTTTCCCGGACGATTTTTTTGCAGCTTTTTGATTTCATCTTGAATCTGCTTGTAGCCCTTGCGTGTCATTTTATTAAAGTATGTCGCCAACTTAGTTCACCTCAGTCTTTTTTCTTTTTTTCGCCCAAATTTTAACATAATGTAGTTTAAATAATGGTAACAAAAGGTAACTTATCGCCGTATAAAGTTTTCATCGTTAGCAGCTTATGATATTATTACACTATGATTAATTCAAAATCGATTTTATTCTAAGGAGAAATAATATGAGAAGCCGTCACATGGAGAAGAAATCTCATAAGACTCGTAACATCATTATTCTAGTTGTGATCGTGATTGTAGCGATTGTTTTAGCGTTTTTAGGATATGGTGCTTACAAGTATAAATCTGCATCAAATGAAATTAACAAAGCTTATAAGAGTGCAGGAATCAAGAAACAACGAGATACTGACGCGCTGTTAAATCATAAAAAACCAATTTCAATCCTATTACTTGGGACTGATACGGGTGCTCTTGATCGTGATTATAAAGGTCGAACCGATACTTTAATGGTTGCCACCCTTAATCCAGAGACCAAGAAAATGACGCTCACAAGTATCCCACGTGATACTGCCGTTAATATTCCCGGATACCCACAGTATTCACCATCTAAGATTAATGCTGCATATACTTACGGAAGTGCTGGGACTGCCATTAAGACCGTTGAAAAACTGTTAAACGTTCCAATTGATTTCTATGTCTTAATTAACATGGGTGGCTTAAAGGAAATCGTTGACCAAGTAGGTGGAGTGACTATCACACCAACGTTGTCCTTTAGTTATGAAGGCTATAACTTCAAGAAGGGTCAACCAACTAAGATGGACGGAAAAGAAGCACTTTCTTATTCAAGAATGAGATATTCTGACCCAGCTGGTGATTACGGAAGAACAATGCGGCAACGTCAGGTTCTCCAAGCCATTGCAGCTAAAGGTGGTTCGGTATCACATCTCATGAATAATGACTTCATTAGTTCAATTGCCAAGTCCAGTCAGACTGATTTGGACTCAAGTGATTTGACGAAACTTGCTACTAGTTACCGTGAACACGGTGACTTTGTTGATAATCATCTTCAGGGTGAAAACCAGATGATTGAGAACTCAGCAATGCAGGTGCCAACGGAAAGTCAATTGCAACAGACTACCAACTTCATTCGGAAGAATCTAGGTTTGCCTGCCGCTAAGACTGGAACCGCAGCTTATCACTAGATTTAAATAGCAACGAGATGTTCTCCTAAGTTTATGAGGAGAACATTTTAGCGTAAAGGGTAATTAGAACTAAGTATGAGGGAGTCATGATGAATGGAAGAGAACCTAAAGAGAAAGACGATCTGGCTTGATCCCAAAAAAGTCCAGAATCGCCCAGTCTACTTTACGTGTAAAAGAATATTTGACATCACTGCCAGTCTAATTGGGCTTATCTTACTAAGTCCCTTATTCTTAGTGCTTAGCATTTTAATCAAGTGTGATGGTTCGCACGGCAAAGTTTTTTACACGCAAAAACGAGTTGGTTGTAATGGGGACGTCTTCAACATGTATAAGTTTCGGTCGATGATCCCTAACGCTGACAAAAAATTAGCTGAACTTAAAAAATTTAATGAAGTTGATGGGGCCATGTTTAAGATGAAGGA
>NZ_JBWXVG010000015.1:0-14058 GCF_059901005.1 Fructilactobacillus sp. X7R9C1
TCACCTCATATTAATTAATTTATTTTTATTATTTAACGATTGCAAGTAAATCTTTTTCGTGCATTACAAGGTATGGAGTACCATCATATTCAACCTTTGTCCCTGCATACTTATCAAACATGACCATGTCGTCTTCTTTAACAGAAGGGGCAACTTTTTGTCCGTTATCAAGAACTCGACCCTCGCCTACAGCGACAACTTTACCCATCTGTGGTTTTTCTTTAGCGTTATTTGCTAAAACAATTCCACCGACGTTTTTTTCTTCTGGTTCTTGCACTTCGACAATTACGCGATCTCCTAATGGTTCTAACACGTTAATCCCTCCAATAAATATCTTTATTAAATTTTAGCACTTGCACTTATCAAGTGCTAACTTACATTCTTAATATATTATTTTTTCACAACTAATGCAAGAACTTTGCCCGATAAAAATAAAAAAGCATCCAAAATTGGATGCTTAATCTTTATCATAATGATCAATAAAATAGATCAATGTTTGCAGTTCATTAGTTAAATCAACATTATGAACTCTAATTTCCTTTGGAACCGATAATCGGACTGATGTGAAGTTTAAAATTCCTTTTACACCCGCTTTGGCAACTTGATCAGCAACTTGTTGAGCAACTTTACCAGGAACTGTGAGAATCACAACGCTGATTTGTTGATCTTTAAGCTGTTTTACCAATTGATCCATTGGGTAAATTGGAACCCCACCTTGAATGGTATTAACATTTTTAGGATTAACGTCAAAAGCAGCGGAAATTCTAATATTACTATCCATGTGGAAGTTAAAATTCAAAAGGGCATGACCCAAGTTACCAACACCAATCAATGCTACATTGGTTAATTGATCTTGGTTCAAGATCTTCTTGAAAAATTCTAGTAAACTGTCTACGTCATATCCATAACCTCGCTTACCAAGGGCACCAAAATATGAAAAGTCACGACGAATTGTAGCAGAATCCACTTGAATTGCGTCGGCCAATTCATTTGATGATATTCGTTTCTTTCCACCGTCATGTAAAATATTTAAATAACGATAGTAAAGCGGCAATCGTTTCGCGGTTGCACGTGGAATTTTTGTCTCAGCCATTTTCAAATCTCCTATTATTATTGTCGAGATTAATAAGTCACAAAATTAATTCTAACATAAAGAAATTGTTTGTGAAATAATATAAAAATGAAATCAGCTGAAAAGCCCCACAGGGCAGGATAAATTAATTTAATAATTTGTTGTTAACGATTTATTTTTCATTTTGAGCCCACTCAAATTCTAATCCTGGATCAGCATTTAGTGAAGCTTTTCCTTTTTCCTGATGGTGCTGCATTGCCGCTGCAGCAGCTCCTATCATGGCTGCATTATCTCCACACAACTTAAGCGGAGCCTTGACAAATTCCACATTTTCCTTACTGGCAATCGCATCTAGTCGATTTCTAATGCCCTTATTCGCGGCAACTCCGCCAGCTAAAATAAACTCTTTTACAGGATAATTTTCAAGCGCACTTTGTGATTTTTTTGCCAAAACGTCCACTACGGCAGCTTCAAAACTAGCAGCTAAATCGTTCTTATTTAGAGTCTTTCCAATCTGATCGGCATGGTGAACGGTATTGATAAAAGCACTTTTAAGTCCGCTAAAACTAAAATCATAATTACCATCTGATTCCATCGCGCGTGGAAAATTAAAAATATCCCTTCCCTTTTGAGCCATTTTGTCAACGGTTGGACCAGCTGGATAATTAATTCCTAAAACTCTCCCAATTTTGTCAAACGCTTCACCTGCGGCATCGTCTCTAGTCTCACCGATGATCTCAAACTTACCTTCTTCGGGCATAAAAACAAGCTCCGTATGACCACCAGATACCACAAGTGCCATTGCCGGAAACTCAATTGGCTTAATAAAGTTAGTAGCATAAATATGTCCTGCAATGTGATTAATTGGAATGAGGGGTAGATGATGAGCCCAAGCTACCACTTTGGCAGCGGTGACTCCAATCAAAAGTGCACCAACCAATCCTGGGCCATAGGTCACAGCTACCGCCGTTAAATCATCGTATGTGACGTTTGCACGTTTCAAAGCATCATTTATACAAATGGTAATCTCTTCAATATGATGACGACTAGCCACTTCTGGTACCACACCACCAAATCGCTGATGACTTTTAATCTGAGTTGCAACGACGTTTGATAAAATTTCTTTACCATCCTTGATAACAGCAACACTTGTTTCATCACAACTACTCTCAAACGCCAAAATCACACTATTATCTTGCATTAATACTCACCCGTCTCTAACTATCTTCCAAAATTATTTGGTGCCACTTTTTGCTTGGATAAATCCAGTTTCATTACCACAGCATCTTCACCATCATTATAGTAATCTGGATCAATTCCAACCTGAACAAACCCAAGATCCCGATTCAAATCTTGAGCTTTAATATTTCCCAATCGAATTTCGATTGAAACACTTTTAAGTCTCATCAGTCGTGCTCTTCTGATAACCATGGTAAGCAAAAAATATCCCAATCCGCGATTTTGGAATTTGGGTAACACCGCAATATTTTCAACGTGACAATTCTTACTATCACGAGAAATCGAACAACCGACAAAAGCAATCAATTCGTCGGCTTTCCTAATTACCAAGTATAAACTGTTTTTGTGCTTTTTTAGATCATTTAGGAAACGTTCTCGATCCCAAGCTGCCTTTTTGTCGTAAACCTCTTCTTCAACATTCACAATGTCAGGGATGTCAGTAATAGAACCCTTGCCAAAATAGTAATCGACTCCATTCACATCAACAATGTGATTTTTAATCTGAAGTCCACGCTGAATCTTGGCTTCTTCCTTTTTTTTAACGTTCTTTTTTAACCATGCCTCAATTTTCTTCAACATAAGACTCGTTTTCCCTCCCCGGGTTTAACTTTTGCCAGTCTGCTTGTGCTTTGGTTAAACGAAGATAATTGGGATTAAAATTGTTAACATCAGCAACTGGTTCTTGCTTTTCCCCATAGATACCAATTTTAGCTGCCTGTGGCAGGTTATCAATTCCAGTCATATATTTGAAATCTTTCCCGAAATGTTGTTTTAAGCGCTCGGAAAAATGAGCAACATCACTTCCAACGAATACGATGGGCTCATCAAACTTGTCCAGTTCGGTCATCCACTTATCAAAATTAACGTGTTGATCTTTAATTACCGACTCGGGACCACGATCGGAAGTACGGTACAGACCAGTAAACAAATTATCGTTTCTACCATCAAATAATGGCACTACCAACTGGTCGTGTTTTTGCACGTTTAAAACAAGCGCCATGAGACTTGAAATGCCAACCAAATCAATATTCAATGTATCGGCCAAAACTTTTCCAACCGTGGTGGCAATTCTAATCCCAGTGTATGAACCAGGACCATTACTTACGACGACCCGATCCAGATCTTGTGGAGTTAAATTGGCATAATTAACCAACTCTTCGACCACCGGCATTAAGTATTCAGCATGTTTTCTATGCGTTGTCATCGTGGTTGTTGCTAGCACCTGTTCGTCTTTTAAAACTGCCACAGTTAATGGTTGATTAGAGGTATCAACTGCTAAAACGTGCATATTATTTGCTTCCTTCTTTATTCAGCTTCTCCCATTTAATTTCGGCAATCGATTTAGTATCATCATTGACCGAAATATCGTGGATCGATCGAATTTGATCACCGGTCTTAATGAGTTTGCTTCGACTTACGACCGGATCACCATATGTAACTTCATCTTCATACTTAATACTTACTTGCTTTGGAACGTGAGTTGCCAAAAAATCATAGGATAAATCATCAACCATCCATCCAATGTATTTGGCATTATTGACATGAGAATTCCAATCAATGTCAGTAAAACGAACATGATACTCAGTCTTCATAAGATTTTGTTCATCATGAATTTGAGGAATCTTTCTTAACCGTTGAATCCTTCTTACTCGATCACAATGATAGGGAGTAATCATATCTTCCTCTAATCGAACCATTTTTCTGGATTTAATGTCCATCATGACCCACAAACTGCCAACATGAACTAATTCATTCCCGTTAACGTCTCTAACCCAGAATTCACGGTACGCAAAGTACTTAGTGTATGAAGTTCCCCTCGTTTGAACCTGAATTTTTTCATGAACTTTAGGAAGACGCGTAATATCCATGTCGGTTTGAACAACAACCCAAGTTACGCCATGTTCAATCACATGTCTGGTACTTACACCGAGTGCTTTTGCTTGGTCCTGTGAAATCATAATGATCACGTCAATTAACATTGAAAGAGTAATGTTACCCAGTAAATTGGTTTCATAGTACTCAACTACATGGTCTTCAGAAAAAATATCTCCAGTCATCTTAATTCCTCTTATCTTATTCTATGTGGTGGTATTGATTATAAACATCCTGACGGACTAACCCATTTTGCTTAGCGACTTGCTTAATCGCGCCATTTGGCTTTTCACCGTTACTAATTAATTGATCAACCTGCTCGTAAACCGACAATTGAGCTCCATTTTGCTTCTCTTCATGAAGTTTAAACCCGGCTGGATTCCCAGAAACTAGAATGACAAACTCTCCTCTAATCTCATTTTGTTTGGACCATTCCACTAAATCGTCAAGACCACCACGAACGTATTCTTCAAACTTTTTAGTGAGCTCTCTTGCAAGCACTGCCTGCCGATTGCCAAAAACCTTTTGCATGTTTAAGAGCGTCTTTTTAAGTCGATGAGGCGCTTCATAAAAAATCAAGGTCGGATATTCTTGTGCTAAAATCTTTAGTTCATCAACCTGCTCTTTGGGTTTCCGTTTTAAAAATCCATAAAACAAAAACGGTTGAGGTTTAAGTCCTGAAGCAATTAAACTAGTAAGGCCAGCGTTTGGTCCCGGAATGCTTATCACGGAAATATCATGTTCAATGCACTGCTTTACTAATTCACGTCCAGGATCACTAATTGAAGGCATTCCTGCATCACTGACTTGTGCAATTGAAATCCCATTGATTAATTTTTCAACTAATTCAGGTGCTCGTTGTTCAGTATTATGCTCATGAAAACTAATTTGTTTGGTCGTAATATCAAAATGATTTAAAAGTTTCTGGGTATTCCTCGTATCTTCAGCGGCAATCAAATCAACATCTTTTAAAATATTGATGGCTCTAATCGTCATATCATCAAGATTACCAATTGGTGTAGGAACCAGATATAAACTGCCCTTATTATGATCTGCAAAACTTTTTTGAACTGATAAATCCAATGGAATTACCTTTCTCCGTAAATGATATCGGTACAAAACATACAACTACTATTACTGTTACGCCGTTTTCCATAAAACTGTGTGCAAACATGAAATCCTTCGTTATACAACTTTTCCAAATTCTTCTTAGACATCGAAAGTTGCTGCTTCTTTTTGTTTTTCCCATCTTTTCCCGAAATTAACTCTCGAAGATGTTCATTTTCAATCTTCAGTTCTGAATTTTCCTCGATGACTTTATCAATTTCATCCCGAAGATCACCAATTTTTTCACTCATTAATTCCGATTGTGATTCCAAATTATTAAATTCTTCGTTAACATCTGATTCTTTCAATCGACTTTTGCTCCTCCTTCAATGACTGCTAAACATTTCAGGGTAATAACCTCCAAAATATTTTGGAAGCTAACGTTTAGATCTTGTTTTTTGGCACTGTTCAAGACCGTTGTGATGATTTCAATTAATTGATCATCTGATAACTGGTTAGCCATCTGTTTCAAAAGGGAATACTGATCACCAAACCCTAAACTATCAGGCTTTAATTCCCTAAACTTGACATCAAAGACATCCTTAAAAATTTGATAAATCATTTTTAAAGTCATCTGTTGTTCAAACCGACCCGTTATATTAGGCATAAAGCTAATTTGAACGCTCGTAAAAGCGCGATAATCATCATTAACTAATTCATTAAACCAGTGCTCAACTATCTCTTTAACCTTGTTAAACCAACCGTCTTCAAGCATTTTATCAATTGAAGATAAGTCCTCAGTTAATTCTAAAATAAGATTACTAGACGTTTTCGATAACCCTCTATCAGTTACGTACTTAATCAAGTTATCTTCGTTAATTTTTGGAAATTCTACTAACTGCGTTCTAGATATGATGGTTGGTAATATCTTTCGATAGTCATTGGTAAGTAAAAAGGAATTAACTTGCCCATTTGGCTCTTCAATAAACTTCAAAAGACTATTAGCAGCACTAGTAGTCATCATATCGGCCCCGTCAATAATGAAAACCTTCTTGTTTCCTTCAACCGCACTCTTAGAAAATTCATGTTTTAAATGTCGAATTGAATCAACTTTGATACTTCTGCCATCGGGTTTGATCATCACCACATCAGGATGTTCGTTTTCTGCGATCCGGACACACTCATTACAGATGCCACATGGCATGCCGTTTTGAACGTTATTACAAAACAAACGCATTGCAATCGTCTTTGCAACCGCTAATTTTCCCAAACCATCCGAACCCGAAAAAAGATACGAGTGACTGAGATCTTGAGCCGAAATAACGCCCATAAAGTGTTGTGTTAAAGTAGCTTGTTTTTGGGTAGCCTGTTTAATTATGGTCTGAGCTAAAGTTTCTTCTACCATTATATTAACTAACTAGAAGCGATTTAATGATTCCATTGGCAAAATCATAACCGTTGCTCCTCCAACCTGAACTTCAACTGGGTAAGACGTCTCACTAATGCTTCCAGCTAAACTAACTGGTGGCGTCATGTATTGTTTTCTAGTTTCACAGGTTGTTTTAATGATATCCAAAATCTCGTCGACCTTATCATCTTTAGCTCCAATCAAATAAGTGACGTTTTTAGCCTTCAAGAATCCACCCTTAGTGGATAATTGGGTTGCCTGGATCTTATGTTTGATGAATTCAGATTGTAATTTGGCTGCATCCTTATCTTGGATAATTGCAATAATTAACTTCATAACTGATCCTCCTATTTACTTTCATTAAAATATCTAGCTGCTCTCTTATACAACACGGAAATGACCTGATCTACTACTTGTTCAATTGGCTTAGTAGCATCAACCTTAATAACCCGCTTGGGGTTCTGTTTGGCAATTTCATCATAAGCTTCATGAACCCGAACGTAAAAATCGTGTTCTTGAAGATCCAAACGATTAACTTCCCCACTCCGATGTTCAGCAATGCGGTCTAATCCAACGTCGACTGGGACGTCAAAATAAATGGTGGTATCAGGCATTAAACCCTCAGTAGCAAACTGGTTCATTGATAAAACGGCGTTTTCACCAAGTTCTCGGCCCGCTCCTTGATACGCAATTGAACTGTCAAGATAGCGGTCGCACAAAACTAATTGACCGGACTTTAAAGCTGGCAAAATAGTTTTAACTAAATGCTCTCTTCTGGCCGCCGCAAACAAAAGCGCCTCACAACGGTCATCCATATCTGACTCGTTTTTATTCAAAATTATCTGCCGAATTTGCTCGGAGACTTGGTTCCCACCTGGTTCACGAGTAGTTAGCAATTGGTCTTTAAGCATTGGTTTAATTTTATCAACCACCTGATTTAAAACGGTGGTTTTTCCAGCACCATCAGTGCCTTCAAATGTAATAAATTGTCCAGTCATATTAGATTCAGTCCCAGCATTTTTGCTATTTTCATTGTACTTTAAGTTATATTTATTGTCTATTTAAAAAGCCAGCTAGGATCTAGCTGGCTTACGTTTAGTTTTCATATACTGACGGTTGAATCCGATCATTTTTAATGTTTCGTTTTCGTGCTTGCCGATACATAAACATGTATTTTTGCTTTGTAAGCATCGTTTGTGCAAATAAGTGACTGTCCGTTTCGGAAACAGCTTGTTCAGTTTGCACAGCCTGATCCCAATCATTTTTTAAAAAATTGATGGTATCAAGCAATTGGTCATCATAATTTTGCTTCATAGAACTATATCTAAATAACGAAAACATCGTTTATCCCTCACATTTCGGTGCGTCCAGAAACTGCCTTTGAAAGGGTCATCTCATCTGCATATTCGATATCACTTCCAACTGACAATCCATGAGACAATCTGGTAACTTTAATGCCTGCTGGCTTAATTAACTTTGCCAAATACATTGCCGTTGCTTCTCCCTCAGGAGTTGCATTAGTAGCAATGATGACTTCTTTAACTTCTTCGTTTTTTTGCAGTCGTTTGATTAAAGAGCTGATATTGATGTCTTCAGGACCCTTCCCCTCAATTGGGGAAAGCACTCCGTGTAAAACGTGATAAAGACCATTATAATCCTTCATTTTTTCCATCGTCATCACATCTTTAGACTGTTCCACTACCATAATCTTACTTTGATCACGACTTTCATCGGTACAGATCTCACAAGGATCGGTCTCGGTGATATTGCCGCAAATTGAACAAAAACGCAAATCATTCTTAGTTGAAGTTAAGGCATCCGCAAAGTTTTTTACATCGGTTTTATTCATATCAACCGTATAAAATGCCAATCTAGTGGCGGTCTTTCTGCCAATTCCTGGCAAATGCATGTAACTATCGATTAGCTTAGCAATTGGTTCTGGGTATTGCATTTAAATCCCTTCTTCTACATACCTGGAATATTCATTCCCTTGGTATACTTTCCCATCTTATCTTGAGTGGTCTTTTCAATCTGTGAAAGTGCATCGTTAACCGCACTGATCACTAGATCTGAGAGCATGTCTGGATCGTCTGGATCAATGGCCTCTGGTTTGACGTTCATGTCCTTCATCTTGCGGTCACCAGTAAAGGTAACGGTCACCATATCTTCTGGAGCTTTTCCAGTGAATTCACTCTTCTCAATTTCTTCTTGTTCATTTTGCATTTGTTGTTGCATCTTACGAGCTTTTTGCATCATCTTTCCCATGTTCATTCCGTTCATAATTATTCTCCTTTTAATTAATCATCTTTAACATCAATTATATCATCACCAAACATCTGCTTGGCAGTATTAACCGAATCATTGTTATCTTTATCTTTGGTCGTCTCAGTTTGTTCTTGTTTTTCGTAAGCTTTATTCGTATTAGAAGCCGCTTTTTCTGACTTGGGGGTTGACTTAGTCTTTTCATTATGAGACCGGTGATTTTTAAGATAGTTACTTCTAAGTTGTGGCCATTCATCATTTGGTACAAACACAACCGTTGGAACAAATCCTAAAATACGATCAAGGCCATTTTGAAGTGCATCCATCAAATCACCATCGGTTCCAGCCTTCTGATACAAAAAGCCATAATCAAAGGCAACAACAACTCCCTTATCACTCGCAGCAACGGGGTTTGAGACATGCATCACGGCTCGTTGCGTGACCGACAACGACTGAAGTAATTCCTGCCAGATATCCTGATAGGTAGTCAGATCTTTTCTAGTGGCCTTTTCTAGGATATCGTAAACTTTCGTCAAATTAACTCGGACCTGTTTGGTGGAATCATAATGAGGGGAATCAGCGATTGGTTTAGATTTAGTTGATTTAGGTTGCTTATCATCATCAGTTAACTGTTTTAAAGGCGAATCATTTCCCAGTTCCGACTTTAACTCACTAACTTGATTTTGCAGCTCAGACAGTTGCTTTTTTAAAACTTTCGTATCCTTATTATCATCACTTTTTGATTCGTTATCTGGGTCACTTTCTTTTTGATTTGCCAGTTTAACCGTTAAAATATCCAAATAAACATCGGGATGAGACGAATAACGCATCTGATTCTGAACGTCACTCATAATTTCAACGTAATGATATATTAGATTACTATCTACCTTATCAGCAATCGTTTTAAAATTGTCGCCTAAAAGTCCAAGTTCGCTCTTTTGGACCATTTCTGGATCCTGATGATATAACAAAATATTCTGACAATAATCAATTAAGTCCTCAATAAACTGATTAGCGTCTTTGCCGTCATCAAGAATTTCTTGAACCATTTTTAAACCCGTCGAAACGTCTGAATTAAAAACGGCCTCAAAGTACGACTGAATTCGATCCCTGGTGACACTACCAGTGACTGACAAGGCACTTTCATATGTCACCTTATCATTACTGTAGGAAAGAGCTTGGTCAAGGATACTAAGTGCATCACGCATCCCACCCTCAGCACTTTTAGCGATTACCTTTAGCGCTTTGTCATCGTACTCAATGCCCTTTTTTGAAAGGATGTATTCCATTCGTTGCAGGATATCACTAGCCTTGATTCGCTTAAAATCAAAACGTTGTGTTCGCGAAATGATGGTAGCAGGAATCTTTTGGGGTTCAGTGGTAGCCAATATGAAAATGACGTGCTCCGGCGGCTCTTCTAGCGTTTTAAGCAAGGCATTAAAGGCCCCCGTCGACAACATATGCACTTCATCAATGATATAAACTTTATATTTACCTTCCGTTGGGGAATACTTCGCCTTATCGCGAATATTTCTGATCTCTTCGACCCCATTATTAGAAGCAGCATCAATTTCAATGACATCATTAAACGCACCCTTATTAATTGCTAAGCACGTTTCACACTCATTACAGGGTTCTCCATCCTTTAAATTAGGACAGTTAACTGCCTTGGCCAAAATTTTAGCGGCGGAAGTCTTTCCTGTTCCACGCGGACCCGTAAATAAATACGCATGACTAATTTGGTTAGTTATCAATGCGTTTTTTAAAGTCTTAGTAATGACTGGCTGCCCAACAATTTCATCAAATCTTTGTGGACGCCAGGTCCGATATAGTGCTTGATAACTCATGAAATGCTTCCTTTCACTGAAAATTGATACCATTAATTATTATATCTTGAAAATTGACGAAATGCTAATAACTTTAAACGACATTTTGTCCAAAAAAAATCTCCCAGTCAAACGACTAGGAGTTTAATTTCTAAAAACGAGAAGCACAAGGCAAAAGATACTTAGTGCTGCTTCCTTCCGGACCTGACACGGTTCGTAAGTCTGCCCTTGCTTCAGGGCCTTACGGCATTAATTATCATAACCGAAAAATCCACAAATGTCTAGGAATATTACCGTGATTTGCGTTTATCTTTAAAGAATTTCTTCATCATACTACCAGATTGGATGGCTTTCAATCCACTTGTCACTTGAACCTGATGGTTTTGTCTTGAATCATTCAGGGTGTGGTAAAGACTTTCAACGGCTCCAGCTTTTTCATTTTTTGCTCCATATACTAATCTTTTAATCCTGGTATTAATAATCGCACCAGCACACATTAAACAAGGCTCAACCGTCACGTACATCTCACAATCATTTAAACGCCAACTCTTTAAATTGATACACGCTTCTTCAATCGCAATGATTTCAGCATGCTCGGTTCCAATCTCCGTGTGCTCACGCAGATTGTGTCCCCTTCCAACAATTTGACCGTCCTTAATGATTACTGCTCCAATTGGTACCTCACCAATGACGTAAGCATGGTTAGCTTCACTTAAAGCTTGGTCCATAAAATACGCATCATTTTCATTCATTTACTACTTCCTTTCTGCTCTTTAAAATGTAATATCCCTTATCCCGTTTAACGATTTGCACGTTACCAAAAACCTTATTCATTAACTTTTTAGCCGAAGGCGCTCCCTGTTTCTTTTGTAAAACAACCGTTAACGTTCCATCATTAATTAAGTGAGTGTAAGAACCTGTAATCATTTCATCGACAACTTTTTTTCCAGCACGAACGGGCGGATTAGTTATAATGCCCGCATACTTTTGGGAAATATTCTGGTACCCATCAGAAGCAAAAATATCTACGTTATCAATCTGATTGAGATCTGCATTCTGTTTAGCCAGTTTTAATGCTAAATTATTGACGTCTACCATAGTAAAATGCCGTTCTGGATTTGTCTTGGCCAAAAACAGACCAATCGGGCCGTAACCACATCCCATGTCTAAGATTGCTCCCTGAGGCATTTCATTAACATCGACATTATTAATCAAAACCCGCGAACCATAATCCACGGTATTTTTAGAAAACACACCGTTGTCTGTCACAAAACTTAGCGTGGTTTTAAGTAAAGAAAAGTTCCAATGTTTTTCCTCATGTTTAACATCAGGATTTGCGGTATAATAAAAGTCGTTCAAAATTAATCACATCCTAAAAAAATAATATTTAAACCATAAACACTATATATAGCGTCTAATTCCTATCAATTTCACTATATATGGTGTTTTTTTCTGTTGAAAATTTCACTTTTTGAGAGTAAACTCATCAAGTGAAAGATATCAAGGAGATGAAACAAAATGAAAAAAATTACTGTATTTACCAAGAACAATTGTATCCAATGCAAGATGACAAAACGTTTCCTTAGCGAACACAACGTTGACTTCGTTGAAAAAAACACATCCGAAAATCCGGAATACGTCGCTTACCTGAAGGGTGAAGGCTTTCAAGCTGTTCCAGTTGTTGAGAGTCAAGCACTTGAAGCATTTAGTGGGTTTCAACCTGACCAATTAAAGAAACTAGTTGGTTAAATTTTTCATATTTATAGTATAATACAAAACCAACGTTTCAGATATTTCGTACGACACGATTAAGGGAGAGTAATCCAATATGTCTTTAAAAGATTTGCACGATGTTACGTATTACGAACTAAATAATGAAATTAATATCCCTGTCGATGGCAGAATCCAATTGGAAAAAGATCAGGAGGCTTTAAAAGCCTTTTTCAAAGAAAACGTTAATCCAAATACCGTTAAGTTTGATTCTTTAAAAGATCGTTTTGATTATCTAATTAAGCATAATTACATTGAAGAGGATTTTGTAAATAAATATCCCTTTTCATTCATTGAAAAATTATACAAGTATTTGGAAAAACAAGATTTTCACTTCAAATCATTTATGGCTGCATACAAGTTTTATGCTCAATACGCCATGAAAACTGATGACAATTCCATGTACTTAGAAAGCTACATAGACAGAACCGCAATGAACGCCTTGTTTCTTGCTGATGGCGATCAAAAGCTTGCCATGGATCTTGCTGATGAATTAATTCATCAACGCTTTCAACCAGCTACTCCAACTTTTTTAAATGCTGGAAAGAAACGTCGGGGGGAGTTGATTTCGTGTTTTCTACTTCAAACCACCGATAACATGAATACCATCGGTCGTACCATTAATTCGGCCCTTCAATTATCCAAAATTGGTGGTGGAGTTGGGATCAACCTTTCTAACCTTAGAGCGGCCGGCGACCCTATTAAACACATTCAAGGAGCAGCTAGCGGCGTTCTTCCAGTAATGAAGTTACTAGAGGATAGTTTTACCTATTCTAATCAATTAGGCCAAAGAAACGGTGCTGGGGTTGTTTATTTAAGTGTCTTCCATCCCGACATCATCGAGTTCTTAGGGGTTAAAAAGGAAAATGCCGACGAAAAAATTCGGGTTAACACTCTTTCCCTGGGAGTAGTTGTCCCAGATAAATTCTATGAACTAGCTAAAAACAATGAAGATATGTACTTATTTAGTCCGTACGACGTTGAACGTGAGTATGGCGTTCCCTTTTCTTACGTCGATATCACTAAAGAATACGACAACATGGTCAACAACAAGAATATTCGCAAAAAGAAGATCAGGGCCCGTGAACTAGAAACAGAAATTGGTAAGTTACAACAAGAGTCCGGCTACCCATACATTATCAATATCGACACCGCCAATCGTGACAATCCAGTTGATGGAAAAATCGTCATGAGTAACTTATGTACTGAAATTATGCAAGTCCAAACCCCATCAATTGTTGATGATGAACAAAATTACGAACAGCTTGGAACCGATGTTTCTTGTAATTTAGGGTCAACGAACGTTGTCAATTTGATGGCTTCTCCCGACTTCGGTAAATCAGTCGAAGCCATGGTCAAAGCTCTAACTTTTGTGACCGATCATTCATCAATTAACGTTGTTCCATCAGTCAGACGTGGCAATGAATTAAGTCACTCAATTGGTTTAGGAGCTATGGGTCTTCACTCTTATTTTGCTAAAAATCATATGTATTATGGTTCAAAAGAATCCATTGAATTTACCAGCACCTATTTCATGTTATTAAATTACTGGACCTTAAAGG
>NZ_JBWXVG010000016.1:0-6434 GCF_059901005.1 Fructilactobacillus sp. X7R9C1
TCAATCTCAACCGGAAAATCAAAATAAGCCGAATTCAGCCGTAACTCAAACGCAAGATAATGCAGCACAAGCTAATACTAGTCAGACCACTGGGACAGCTCCAATGGCCAGTCCTCAACCAGGACAAACTGATTCATCTAAACCGACGACTAACACTGCGCAGGTGGACCAATCGTCAGCAAAGAATGGTAACGGTCAAACCGAAAGAGCAGCTCAAACAAATTCACAACCGACTAACAACCAAGCCACTGCTAGTCAGAACGATGCGCAAAGCAAAAATCAATCGACTCAACCAGAGCCAAATAACGGCCAACAAAACACAACCGACCAAAAGACTGCCCCAGCACCCGCTAATCAAGCTAGTCAAAAAAATGATAATCAAGGTGCCAATTTTAATAAACAAGTAGTTGCTCCAGAAAAGCAAGCACCGAAAACCACTAATAACGTTCAGACTAACCAACCGGCAGTGATTAATCAGCAGGCAAAACAAACGACCAAAAACGTTCAGTTAAGTGACAAGGTTTATAACATAACGGCGGGTGCCATTGATGTTATGAAAGGTCAGCCAGTTCCGACTGATCCCGCTGACTACAGTATTACTGCTAGTGTAAATGGCACTCCATTAACGGTTACTTCCATCGATGTTTCAGATGTTAATAATGAGGTTCCTGGAACATACAAGTATGGTTTTACCCTTTCTGATGGAAGTGTCTGGACCACTGGAATTGTTCAAGTGGTTAATTTTACCGCTAATAATCTTGTCGTCTATCAAGGAAATCCAACTAATATTGATTTTTCCGATCCAGATAGTTATGACGCAATTATGGGAAACCCAACATGGCCTAGCATGGCCATTTGGGGTGTCTATGGTGGTGTAGATGCCAACAAGCCAGGGACTTATCACGTCATAATAATGGGTACTAGTGATCCTAATGGTCCGCAACTCAATAGAACCGTCACCGTTGTTCCCATTCCCGCTGATGCGGTTACCGGTCACGATATCAGTATTCGAATTGGGCAAGCCGTTCCAGACGACGCTAAATCCTATGGTGCGACCGCTCTGAACCCAGATGGTAGTCCGGCAACGATTACTGGGATTGACACTTCTAAAGTCAATAACACTAAGGCGGGAGATTATCCGGTTGTTATCAGTGCGTCAAACGGTTTAACCAAGACGGTCTACGTTCACGTGCTCTTTAACCACACGAGTTTAAGTGCGCATAACCTGACCATCTATACTGGCGACCAGGTTCCAACTGACCCAGCTGCGTATGATGCCAAGGCGACCGATTATGATGGTAATCCGGCTAAAATTACTAAGATTGATGTGTCGAAGGTAAATAATCAGGTCCCTGGAGTATATCCAGTTTGGATTCACGCTGACAATGGTGAGACACTCGGTGTCACCGTCACGGTCGTTAAGAGTCGGATTAGCATTGCCGCTCATGGAACCAGCATCAGAATTGGGAGACAGGTTCCAACGTGGCCAAGTGCATATGGTGCTAAAGCAACCTACAAAAACGGGAAGCCCGCTAAGATTACCAAGATTGACGTTTCAAAGGTTAATAACCAAATCCCGGGTGATTATCCAGTCACCATTACTTCAGATAATGGCGAAAGTATCACTGTCACGGTTACTGTTTTAAAGAATCACACGCGCTTAAGTGCTAACAACATCAAGATTTACGTTGGTCAAAAAGTTCCAACCGACCCAGCGGCATATGATGCTCAAGCAACTGATTATGACGGCAATCCAGCCCAGATCACAAACATTGACGTATCCAAAGTAAACAATGAGGTTCCTGGCGTTTATCCGGTAACGATTACCGCCAACAATGGTGAAAAACTGGGTGTCACGGTTACAGTGCTCCCTGACGAAGCAACGTTAGTGGGACACGGCTTAACTATTTACGTTGGCGGTCAGGTCCCAACTGACCCACAAGCTTATGGTGCTAGTTCCACTAACACAGACGGTACAGAAGCAAGTATCACTAACGTCGACACTTCCAAGGTTAATAATAAGGTTCCTGGTCAATATCCTGTTGTCATTACTTCATCAAATGGCAAGAAATTAGTAGTAACGGTGACCGTCTTAGCGGATAAGACGAGTCTTGAAGGTCATGGAATCACCATTCACGTTGGTGACCTAGTTCCTACCAATGCCGCTGCCTACGGTGCTAGAGCAACCAATGCTAATGGTACAGAAGCAACGATCACAAGCATTGACACTTCTAAAGTAAATAATGAAGTTCCTGGTCAATACAAGGTCATCATTACCGCCTCAAACGGGGACACATTGGTTGTTACTGTCACGGTTTTGCCTAAGAATGCACCAACCCCGAACCACCCAAGCAACAATGGCGGCAACGGCATTAACCCGATTACACCAAGTCATAACGGTGGCAACGGTAATGGTGGTAGCTCGGTAACTCCAAATCAACCAAGTGGCAGCTCTGTCATGCCAGGTCAACCAACTAACAATGGTGGATCTACAGCAACTCCAAATAATGATAGTCAGACCGGTACACCAGAAGCTTCAACGAAGCAGAACGGTAGTCAAGTAGTCGAACCGCAAAGTACGCAAGCCATTCACCAGGCTTTCAATTCTTCAGAAAAGAACGCTAAGCAGAATTCCAAGAACTTGCCACAAACTGGTGAGAACGACTCGTTAATCCTCGAGTTAATCGGTCTTGGCTTTATTGCTTCAGCAATGGCTTTGGCACTTCATGATTTAAAACATCGGGTCAAATAACTCGGTATCATGGTTAAATACGAGAAGTTTGAAAAATTTGTTTAATTAAAGTAAATTAGTTCAAAAAAATAGCCTTCAGGAATTTCCTGAAAGTATAAAAGCCTCACAAGTTGAATTTATCGTCCAACTTGTGGGGCTTTATTATGTCTAAATTAAATTATGTGGACTTAGGTTGCTTACACTTTTAAACAATGCGGTATACTTATTTCAATTTATATTATGAGCCTATTAATGAAAACATATTAAGTTTAACTAATGGAGAATTAACATGAATAAAATTTTATTGTGTTCAAACTTTTTAGTTGATTTACTCTTTATGATGTTGACCACTTTGTTACCCATATTTGTTTTTTCATTAACAAAATCTTATTCAGATGTTGGTAAGATACTGCTTGTTTTTACAATAAGTGTCTTAATTGTAAGACTTTCTGTATGGCATTCGGTAGGGAAAATAAAGTTAAGACTTTTATTTGGAACCATATCATTTTGTGCAACATATGTTATTTTCTTACTTTTCTTTAAAAATTTCTTATTCTATTATGTGGGATCTATACTATTGGGAATAGGAATTGGATTAATTCCTCCGATATTATTAAACCTTTTGACAAAAACGCAAAATGTTAAAACAAATGGGAAAAATATCGGTTTATATAATATAACCACTGCTGTATCATCAGCAACTGGCCCAATGATTGCGGAATTATTATATAAGTCGTCTGTTAAACTTTTACTTTTTAGTTGGCTTGCTTTGGCAATCCTTTTATTAATACTTGTTATAAAGGTGATATCTAATAAGCAAACAACTATCACTGATAATACTCATACGAATAATGTCCCATTTAAATTTATGTCTTTAAAGTTATCCGTTCTACTTTTGTTTCTAACTGCCATTGCTATCTCTTATGGGACCATAATAAGTTATCTTCCGATTTATTTTAGCCATCTTCATTTATCCGTTGGTATTTACTATTTCCTGTTTTGGCTTTTTTATTCCATCGCTCAAGGGTCACACTTTTTTAATTCGAGTTGGGAATCATTAACTATTATTGCTTTAGGGATGATTATTAGTATGGCAATTATTTCCTACAGTAATCTAAGTATATTGTCGTATCTTAGCGGCACTTTGTTTGGATATTTATATGGGTTGATATTTAGAATATATTATTCACTAATGGCAAAAATAAAGAATCCTACGTCAAGAAATAATGGATATGGAATAGTGGGTTTGATGTCTTATATTGGGGTAGGAATTTCACAAATCTTTATTAGCCCATTTCTAAAGTTGCCCATTAATAATATTTTTTTCTTAAGTAGTATGTATTTAATTCCATTTTTTATATTAATACCATTAGTATTGAGGAAAAAACAAAATTAAAATATTAAGTTAAATTAGTTCAAAAAAATAGCCTTCGGGAATTTCCTGAAGGCTATTTTCATTGGTCCCACTTCGTCACTAACGAGTGGCCCACGGTCACGATTGGCTGATAGCTTAGGACTTGGTTAGTCTTGGTGTTATACAGCACGTCACCCAGCTTGTCGACGTTGTCACCGCCATTTTGGTTATACTTGGTTGCGTACGTGACGATAACGCGAATCTTTTTAATCGTTTCGGGACTGTTGGGATTGTCGTACATCTGCAGTCCGACCATTTTACTCTTGATGCCCATGCTTTTAACCTTATCCTTGGTCTGTTTGTTTCCTTGTTTACCAAAGACCTTTTGGTTGCTAGCGTAATTTGGTCCAATGAGTCCAGCTTCCTTTAGGACTTGAGGGCGTGCCAGAAATTGGTCATCGTTGTCGTAGGTATAGAAAATCTGGAAGAATTCGTTTAGGTTCTTGTAGGTCGTGTCAGCCATGTGTTGGTTTTGCAGAATACTGCCGGCCTTTTGATTGTCGATGTTTAAAAGACGATTCTTATAACGCTTGTTTAGGGAGTTAAACCGTTGGTTGTACGTTTTCTGTTCGGCAGAAAGAGTGGTCTGATTGGTTTTAACCTGAGTATTAATGGTGTCATTATGAATCATCAGGGTGAAGATGGCGAGGAGCAAGACGACAATGGTTACGAACATGATTGCTAGAACACTGACGTTTTTATTGAGGTGAAATTTGTTGTTTTTAGCCATTGATTTCTTGACCTCCTAACGCCACGAACGTGCTGGTCCATGAAGTTCCAACGAGGGTCGCCTTTCGTTTCTTGACGTTGTAGTTAACGACGTAATTCAAGACGTTTGGCTTCTTGCTCTTCTTTGATGCAAAGGTAATGGTGATCATCGAGTTGTAGGATTGCGATTGGTTGTCATAACGAGCGTTGTTCACGGAGACGTCCTCAATCTTTTGGTTTAAGTATTTTTGGTTATGGCCCTTGGTACTTAGAATGGTCTTAGTAAGGGTTGGATCGAAACGATCCTTTTTGAACTGCTTGCTAACGGCTTGGCGCTGTTTGCTTGATTTGGCCGTGTATGCCATCTTCATGGCCTTTTGGTAGACCTGGTCGTTATTTTTCTGAATGGCCGTGATGTCGACACCAGTCTGGTGCTGCTTTTGAACTTTTTGCGCGGTCTTTTTGGCGTTTAACGTATTGGTTTCCTGCCGGGTTGTCCTAATCTTGGTCATAAGTTGTTGGTTTTTAGCCTTGGCGTGATGAGTTGAGACTAACAGACATCCTATCAGGATCACTAAGACGAAGATGATGCAGGATGCAACCGTCACACAAACTAGGTTGACGTCATGTTTGGACTTGTTCATAAAATACCCTCGAATTCTGGAAAATGTAATTACGTTAATTATAGCGGCTTTAAGTGAGAAGTGTAAATCAAATTTCCGTTAAGTTTCATTGATTCTAAAGTTGTGATAAATTTTTAAGCAAAATATTTTCCCTGAAATTTCATTCCATGTAAAATTATAGATAAGGAAGTGATAAGAAATGGCTAAAGTAGCTGTACTTGTAACTAATGACGTTGAAGATGTTGAATTGACTTCACCAGTCGAAGCATTGAAAAAAGCTGGTCACGATATTACGATCATCGATAAGAAGGCTGGCGAAGAGATTACTGGTAAACACGGACACAAGACCAAGGTTGACGCTGGAATTGCCGATGTTATGCCGGAAAGTTTTGATGCTTTGCTAGTTCCTGGTGGCTTTTCACCAGATCAACTACGGGGTGACCCACGGTTTGTTAAATTTGCAAGAAGTTTCTTGTTAGCTGACAAGCCAACGTTTGCAATTTGTCATGGTCCCCAATTGTTCATGCAGACGGGACTGGTTAAAGGTCGCACGATGACCGCTTATAAGACGGTTCAAACTGATATTTACTACGCTGGTGCCATTGTGAAAGATGAACCGGTTGTAAAGGATCATCACTTGATTACGAGTCGGACGCCAGCTGATCTGGATCAGTTCAACGCTGCCATTGTCGAAGACTTAATTTAAACTAGCAATAGTAAAAATGCTTTACGTATTTAATTACGTAAAGCATTTTTTTAATTATGAGTGATAAACGATTTGGCCGTTAACAAAGGTCATGAGGTTCTGCGCGTCGACTTGCTTGCCAATAAACGGCGAATTAATTCCCTTTGATTTCATGTTTTTGGTTGTAATTTGATGCGGCGCATTGAGATTCCAGACTGAGAAATTGGCGTGATTACCAACCTTGATTTGGTTTTCTTTTGAGAGATTGAAGGA
>NZ_JBWXVG010000017.1:0-5372 GCF_059901005.1 Fructilactobacillus sp. X7R9C1
AAGTCTGAAAAGAAGACGACGTTACCACAAACTGGTCAAAGTTCTGATAGCTTCTTAAGCCTGATCGGAACCATGCTTCTGTCACTTCTCAGCTTCTTTGGCTTAGGAAAATGGTTTAAAAACCGAAAAGAAACCAAGTAAGTCAGTTTGTGATTTAAAGATTAAGCGAGATTAATAAGTTTAAAGGCTAACATCCATTTTGGGTGTTAGCCTTTTTTTATATTTTTTTAATAATTAAAAAATTCAGCAATTTATTAAGAAATAAATAAATTGCTGAAAACGTGTTGGTACTAGCATAGGGTGATTTAGATTTGAAAATTCACAACCTGAATTACCTAATTAGTTGACGAGTTTGATAAACAGAATGATTGAGTTATCGTATTTTTTATGTATAATAAGTCTCCGTAATAATGAATAATAAGTGTAGTTTGTGATTTATTATTTTGTAACCGCCAGGGTACTAAGGAGTGTTTATTTATGTTTAGGGATTCAAAGAAACGTTTTAAGATGTATAAGTCTGGGAAACGGTGGATGGTTGCCGCCCTTGTCACCACTTTCACAATCGGTGGAATGACACTTGGGGCAAGTGCTGACACCACTGCCACTCAGGCCAATGCAGGAGTCGTTCCGTCTGAACAAAAAGCAGACCAGACGAGTACGACGACACAATCGGGAACCACATCATCTAATCAAAATGATGCAAACCCAAGTAGTTCAGACCAAGCTGTCAGTGCAACAGATGGTCAGACAAAGGATAACCAGAGTCAAACAGCTGATTCGCAAAAGCAGGCGGATCAAGCAACTCAACCAGCGAATGATTCACAAATTCAGGTGCAGAATGACCAGTTAAAACAGGATGATAGCAAACAAGAATCACAATCATCGACGAATAATTCTAATCAAACAACTCGGGACCAAAAAACTGAGCAATCGTCACAAGATAGTAAAACTGACCAATCGAAGACTGACCAGTCAAGTGATGTAAAGAAGCAGGCTGATAATCAACCAAGTGATACTTCTGATAATCAAAATCAGACCCAGGATTCATCAAGTAAAAATGATGCAACAGCTAAATCTGATTCACAAGCTGATCAGGCAAAAACTGATGACCAGAAGAATCAAGGAACTGATACCCAGGCTAAATTGGATGATACTAAGCAGGCTAAAAACGATGACACCAAAAAGGCTAATCAACCTAATCCTGATGTTGCCAGAAATAATCAACAAATGAACACTGACACCACCAGTGACAGTAGTACGTTACCAAAAGGTATCAACATCACAAGTGACGCATCTCCGGACAATACTAACTTTAACCAGTTTGGGAGTATGTCAGTTCGAACCGACATTAATATTACCGATGCTGACGCTACCATCAATGCTGGTGACAGAATCGTCTTTAACATTGCCAACAGTACTGATCCGGGTAGTGATGTCATGATGAAAAAGGTTATTGATTGGAATAAAATTACAATGACTGGTGGATCGGAATATGGTCACTTAGAATTTGATCCTAACACGGGTCAAGCTTATTACATTTTCGATAAGAATATTGCTTTCACAACGGGTTCGTTCTCGTTTACTTTGAACATTCCGTTTCAAGCTGACCCAACTGTTCCACTAGTTGGAGTTAACTTTTCAACTGAGTTTCAGCAGGGTAATTCCACTTATTTGATAAACAAATTTTACTATGGATACGTTGCTTCTAATAATAATCAACCATCACCCGACCGAGTTCAAGCTCCTAACTTAGGATCTGGATTGGGTGGAGATGGTTACGCCGGTGTTGGGCCAAATTATGAAGGACCAAACGCCAACAACCCAATCTCAGGTACTTATTGGGATTCTGTATATGATCCAGCCAAGGGTGACAAACCTAGTTTCGCTAATGTGCTTTATCCTAATGCTAATCCAGACCAAGCCTTAAATAATTTAACTGGTAGAACCTGGACCGTTGAGATTCAAGGAAATGGTGCTTCATTTGATATGAGTGGACTGCGTTTTGGAATTCCTGAAGCTGGAACTCCATATACACCTAAGTGGGCTGGTCAATATACTGGTCAGTGGATTACATTAGACCAGTTAAGACAGGTTTTGCCAGGTGTACAAGTTCGGATGGACCAGATCAATGCGAATGACGCTAAGTTGTACATTACTTTCCCAGATGGAGTAACCATTCAATACTTACAGTTTACTGGTAATGTCATTGCTCCTGATCTTGGTGGAAAATATTCAGTTAATTTTGGATATTACGACGATCAAGGAACCTCATTAGATCCGCAGGGTAATCCAATAAATAAGAGTATTACCAAGTATTTCACTTACCAAAACAATGACCAACAAGGATTCTTCCCATCCATCACGGCCAGTGATAAGTCATTAAATGCCGACACCTTCAACATTGGTGATTTAGACAGCTACCTGTTAGATGGCGTAAGTTCAAATGACGTTCAGGACGGAACCAGTGACAAAGTTGAAATTTCCGATGATGCCGCTTTAAGAGAAGCCATTGCTAACAAGCAAGCCGGTGTCTATAACGTGACTTATAAGACAACCAATTCGAAAGGATTGACGAGTTATAAGACGGTGAGTGTCACAGTCGTTCTTAGTCAAGCAGTTACAGACTCAACCACTGGAACATTTACCATTCATTACGTTGATCAAAATGGTAATACCCTCCAACCGGATAAGGTCATTACCGCGCACTTCACCCGGACTGGTCAAAGAGACCCATTGACAAATAAGACTAGCTGGAATAAGTGGACAAGTACCGATAACACTTATGACATTCTATCACCAAGTGTTCCTAACAGAACTTCTAGTCAGGATTCAGTCAGTGGAACCATCAATCCTGACGAAAATGGTTCAACAAAAGTGATTTACACTGATAATACTGAAGATTTAAAGGATGAAGCCAATGGGCAAGTAACCATTAACTATGTTGATCAAAATGGCAATCAGGTTGCCCCATCGAAGACAGTTGTTGCCCACTTTACTCGGACTGGAACTAAGGATTTGGTAACTGGTAAAGTTACTTGGAACGATTGGATAAGTACTGACAACACTTACGACGTGACATCGCCAAATGTTCCTAACAGAACTCCTAGTCAGAAATCAGTTATCGGAACGATTAACCCAAATGATAACAGTGAAATAAATATTACTTATGCTGACGACACTACGGAAGTAAGTGAGCAAGCAACTGGTCAAACTACCATTAATTACATTGACAAGACTGGTGGCAATCAAGTGGCACCATCAAAGGTTATTACTGGTCATTTCACCCGGACTGGGACTAAGAATTTAGTAACGAATGATGTTACTTGGAATGATTGGACAAGTGATGATGCTCATTACAACGTTGATTCACCTAAGGTTTACAACATGGTACCCGATAAATATCAAGTTATTGGAAACGTTGTTCGTGGAGAAAATAATACAATTAATGTCTACTACACGCATGACACGGCTTCAGTAATTGGTACTGCTACTGGTCAAAGAACCATTCACTATGTTGATCAAAATGGTAACCAAGTGGCACCTTCAAAGACCATTACCGTTAACTTCACTCGAAATGGGACGAAGGACTTTGCCACTGGTGACCTTACTTGGGGACCATGGATGAGCGACGGTAGTGATACTTACAACGTTGCCTCACCAGAAATTGCTAACATGACGCCTGATAAGGACTCAGTTAGCGGAACTATTACTCCAAATGAGTATGATTCAGTAAATGTTGTTTACACGCATAATACCCAAGCAGTAACAGATGAAGCTACTGGTCAGGTTACCATTCACTATGTTGATAAGGATGGTAACCAAGTAGCTCCATCAAAGACGATTACGGCTAACTTCACTCGAACTGGAACCAAAGATTTGGCAACGGGTGAAGTCACATGGAACGATTGGACGAGTGATGACAATACTTATAGTGTTAAATCACCAAGTGTTGCTGACATGACTCCCGATCAAGCGGTCGTCAATGGAACCATCGGTCCAGATGAGATGGGAACAGAAAAAGTTATCTATTCTCAAGAACAGACAGGTGAAACTAGCCCAACGCCAAATCATCCGGAGGACCACAATGGTGGAAACCCAACGAAACCAGAGAATCCAACTAATGGAAACAATGGTGAAAGTGGGAACAACGTTGAACCAAACACACCAAACAACAATGGTGGAAATGGTACAATGACACCGAATGATCACAATGGCAATGCGGTTCCTGAAAGTAATGGAAGTTCAAGTAAGAATAACTCGAATTCTTCAGAAACAACCACACCGAAATCTTCTACTTCAGAAAATAATACCCATGTTAAGTCACAAAAACATGAGACTAATGAAGCTAAGGAAAATGCAACCAACACTAATAAAAAGGGTGAGTTGCCACAAACTGGTCAAAAAGATAACAATGTCCTAAGTACCATTGGAATTATGTTACTTTCAATTCTTGGCATCTTTGGACTAGGAAAATGGTTTAAAGATAAAAAAGAAACCAAATAAGCTTTAAATTAAATTGAATGGTCGACATCTATGAAATGGATGTTGGCCATTTTTTTATGGCTAATTTATGGAAAGTTATTTAACAAAAGCCGAGTTTAATCAAACTTTTAAAATTAATTTGGTGTGGGAATAAAAAAATTTTTGCAAATATTTTTGTGAATTTTACTCCCACAAAATCGGTCAAAAAAAGAATTGACAGTAGATAAATTGTGAACGATTGGATAAGACTCGTGTTATTTTAATCAATTAATTAAATAAGAAACGTTTTTTGGCAAGATTAGCTATAATTACCGGCAAATCAATGATAAATTGACTAATCATTCGTAAGAGGAAATTTAAATATCGGAAATTCGATAAAAATTACGGGTTGCTAGATTTCGCACGCTATTTTTACGTAGTAATTATTATTTTATAACCCCTCTCTGCTAGTACGTTTTACAAACATTGTGAAGCATATTAAAAGGTTGATTGCTGACATCATCGTGTTTACAATGTCAATTGTGAATATATAAACAGCAGTTTTACTATATATTCTGATAATTCACAAGATGTATTTTAGAACGAGAGGGGAAACCTTATGCAGAACAATACCAAGAAACATTACAAGATGTATAAAGCCGGAAAGCGGTGGATGGTCGCAGCCATTGTGACCGTCGCTACCGTCGGAGGATTGACGGTTGGCGCAAGCGCCGATACTAACGGTCAATCTAATAATAATAATCACAATGTACAAATTATTCAAAAGACAGCGTCCAGTCAACCAGTAAAGGGTGACCTAGTCACGACGGCTGGTCAATCTCAACCGGAAAATCAAAATAAGCCGAATTCAGCCGTAACTCAAACGCAAGATAATGCAGCACAAGCTAATA
>NZ_JBWXVG010000018.1:0-5328 GCF_059901005.1 Fructilactobacillus sp. X7R9C1
CCATGGTATCGTGCTGGTTCGATTGAAGCTAAGGAAAAACAAGACGGTGTCAATTATCGTGACTTAGCGAAGCAAGGATTTTGTACGATTACGAGTCACTATCAAGGATTGATTGACGATGACCAGGTCTACAAGTGGTTATTAAACTACGTTGAAAAGCACAACCTAAACGTGGTCTTTTTTGGCTACGATGCCATGGGAGTCAATGGTTTTATTCGTATGTTAGACAACAACACGAGTTGGCCATTGAATGCTATTCGGCAACGAACTAGCGATTTAAAAGACCCGACGAAGTTTCTACAAAAGATATTTGTAGAAAGTAATGTGACCAGGTTAAATGACCGGATTATGGAAAAAGCCTTAGTTAATGCACAAATTGTCGAAGATAAAATTGGAATTCAAGTCGATAAGAATAAAGCTACATTAAAGATTGATGTGGTTGATGCCATTATTGACGCTTTATATCAAGCCATGTGGGAATTTACTGATTATTCATTTGAGAGTGACGCTGACAGTAAGGTTAAACGTATGACTGAGGAAGACCTCATCTCCTGGATGAAGGATCCAAAGTCAGGGATGACGTAAAGAAAAGGGGTGTTATTGATGCTATTTAGTAAGCTATTTGCCGTCATTTGGCGGTATTTTGACGTGATTTGCTATGTTTTAGGCGCAGGTTTCGTTGTGATGTTTGCCTTTTACTTTGGAGTTAAGTGGGGATTGTTAGCAATTGCTCTTTCCTTATTTTTAACTGGATTTTTAAGTGAACTCCCTAATCTTAAAGGGGGTGATAAATAATGCCCGTTTTTAATTTTAGTAATAAGTCATCGGTCCAATCGATTCCGATGAGTGCTGATGATTTAGCCCATTTTCTAAGTCCAACTAACTCTGACTATGGTTATGTGAACGCTGACGAAGCTTTGCATAACTCAGATTTTTATAGTTTGATTTTCCAGTTGTCAGCAGATATGGCTCGGAGTTATTTAATTGCAGATAAACCACGAGCACAGGGTATTTTGGCACATCCAAGTACAACCGCTAATGCGCGTTCGTTTTGGCAAAGCATCTTTGCTCAGTTATTGATTAGTGGTAATGGTTATGCTTATCGTTTTCGAAATATCAATGGTACTGATTTACGTTGGGAGTACTTACGTCCCTCACAAGTTAGTGCCTTTTTATTAGGAGACGGTTCTGGTTTGGTCTATAACGTGACGTTTGATGAACCAGAAATTGGAGTAGTACAAAACATACCGGCTAACGATATGATTCATTTTCGATTGATGAGTAAGAACGGTGGAATGACTGGTGTTAGCCCGTTAACAGCTTTGGCCAATGAAATGAACATTAAAGATAAGTCCAATCAGTTGACACTTAAAGCCTTACAACAGTCAGCAATCGCTCCGGGAGTCTTGCACGAAAAAGCAGACGTTAAACTTCCAGATGAAGTCAAGTCAGCTCGTTCGAAGAAGGTTACCGAACAGCTCCAAAATGGTGTTCTTGTTATTGATGACATGGAAGAGTTTAAGCCGCTGGAGATTAAATCAAATGTGGCTGCATTACTTAACCAGGTTAATTGGACAGGTAAGCAGATTGCCAAAGTCTATGGCATGCCCAGCAGTGTGATTAACGGGACCGGTGACCAACAGTCTTCAATTGAAATGGAAAACGAAGTTTATGTTAAATCGTTATCTCGTTTTGCTGATGCTGTTACTGGTGAGTTAACCGAGAAGCTCGGTGTCAATGTCAGTATGGACTTACGTTCAGCTGTTGACCCACTGGGAGACACGTTAGCTAAAACGGTTTCTAGTCTCACGCGTGACGGTGCTTTAGCACCAAATCAAGCAGCTTACATGATGAAGCAGAGCCGCTTTACAACTGATGGATTACCAGATCCAATCTGGCCATCGAAGGGAGGTGAGACCAATGACAACGAAGAAAATTGATATTAAAGGTGAAGTGGTTAACAACGACACCGGTGACTTTGATGATTTTTTTGGCATTCAAAATTCTTGTCCTAAAAAAATATCTGATTTAATCGATAGCTTAAATGATGATGATGATATTGAACTTAATGTTGCTTCTCCTGGTGGTGATGTCTTTTCTGCAAGCGAAATGTATACCATGCTACGCAATGCAGCAAGCAAACATAATATTTCATGTAATATTGAAGGATTAGCTGCTAGTGCTGCTTCTGTGATTGCGATGGCGGCTGACACAATCAATATGTCGCCATCCAGTATGATGATGATTCATAAGTCTAGTTCTGATTTAGGTAATGTAAACGCTGATGATTTAGAGCAAATTATGAATGCTTTTAATTCAACTGATCAGATGATTGCTGGTATTTATGAAGACCGAACTGGCTTAGATGAAGCGAGTGTGCTTAAAATGATGAGCGACACAACTTTTATGAATGCTAAACAAGCAAAAGATAAAGGATTTTGCGATAACATTATGAGCTTTGAAGAAGTTCCGGCAATGTCTGATTCATTGGTAGGGCTTCCTAGTAAAGATGCTCTTAATAAATTTAAAGCACTTATTAAAAATAGTAAGAAACCTGCCATTAACAACAATCAAGAAAATAATGAGCCAACTTCTTTAAGAGAAAAGAAGCTGGCTATTTTATTAGGTAAAAATTAAGGAGGAATATTAATGAACATTAATGATTTAAACAAAAAGTGGATTGACGCTGGCAACAAAGTGGTCGACCTACAAAATGAAATGCAGACAGCATTTAACGACGATGCTAATTATGATGAAAATAAATTTGCTGAATTGAAAGCTAAGTTTGAATCAGCAAAGAAATTTCGTGATGACGCTAAGTACATGTTGGATAATGCAAAAGAAAACGAAAATCCTTCTAATGAAGGAAAACCACTTCCAAAGAACCCTGAAAACAAGGGTCTAGATGATAAAGTAAAATTTGTTAATAAATTTGTTGGCATGATGAAAGGTGATCCGAAGATTGTTAATGCCTTAAATTCTGATACAGATGATAAAGGTAACGCAATTGGGTTGACCATTCCCGTTGACCAGCAAACTCAAATCCATGAGCTAATGCGTCAATACGATTCACTTCAACCATTAGTAAATGTTGAAGCAGTTGGTACATTATCTGGTAGTCGTGTTTGGGAGAAATTCCAAGACATTACCCCACTTGGCGATTTGGACGACGAATCCGCTCAAATTGGTGATAATGACGATCCTAAATTAAGACCAATTAACTTTGTAATTCATCGATTTGCTGGTATTTCTACAATTACCAACACTCTTTTGAATGATTCTGCTGATAATTTAATGGCATTCTTAAATCAATGGATTGCAAGAAAAGTGGTAGTTACTCGTAATCAAAAGATTATTGCTGCTATTGGTACACAACCTAAGAAACCAACTATCACTAAATTTGACGACATTAAAGATGTTATGAATGTGCAATTGGATCCAGCTATTCAAAGCACTTCATCTATTATCACTAACCAATCTGGCTTTAATGTTTTGAGTAAAGTTAAAGATGCCTTTGGTCAATACTTGATTCAACCTTCTGTTACTAATCCAGCTCAAAAACAAATTGATGGCAAGAACGTGATTGTAATTGCTGACCGTTGGTTGAAAGACAATGGTAGTGCTCATCCATTTATCTTTGGAGATTTGAAGCAAGGTATCACACTCTTTGATAGAGAACAAATGACTTTGTTATCTACCAATATCGGTGCAGGTGCTTTTGAACATGACACTACTAAGGTACGTGTCATTGACCGTTTTGACGTTCAATTAACCGACGATGGTGCTTTCGTTAATGGTTCTTTCACAACGTTACCTGATCAAGTCCCAGCAGCTTCAACTTCAAACACTGGTAAATAATTATGTTTCTTTTAGACGATTATCTCGATGAACTGAAGTATACGTTAAAAATCATTGGCAACGATGATGACGAGTTACTTAAGGGTTATTTACACGCGGCCGAGATTAGAATTCAAGCTAGCATCGGAAGAGATATAAACGGATTCTATAAAAAGGAAGATGTCTTTGCTTTATACAAAGTTGCGGCATTTTCACTTACTGGGACGTTGTACACTTATCGTATCTCGAAGTCTGACACTCCTGTATCCAATGTGAATACAACGTACAACAGTATCATCTTGACTCTGAATGGGATGCATGATTTAGCTGAAGCGGAGGCGGATAAGAATGCCAAGACACTTCAAGATAAGTGATTTTAACGCGATGGCTGATTTTGGCGGAATGAAGCCGGTTCGTTCAAAGTACGGTGGCCAAGATGAAGAGTTTGTCCCAGAATTCAAGTTGTGGGCAAAGTTCAACAAACGTTCTCGTTCGTTAACGTATACCGCAATTGGAAATGATGTAGCCGACACAATTGACATTGTGGTTAAGCACGATGACCGATTGAACGATAGTTATGTTGTTAGATATAAGAATGAGAAATACCGCATTGTTGCTTACAATCCTAACGACGGTTATGATTTATCAGCGTATGACTATTTGACCTTACGCAAGATTAAGAAAGCAGGCTAATTATGGAGTTTGATGAAATGATGTCTACTTTTCAGCGGCAGGTTAATAAGTGTCTTCCGGATGAAAGCGACCAAGCTAAAATCACGAAAGCTGGAGCGGATGTGTTTGCTAAACGATTGAAAAAATCCACTCCCAGATCGAAAAATAACGATAAGAAGTATGGCCATTTGCAAGATAATGTAGTGGCTCAAAACGTCGATATTGATGGGTCCAAGAATGGTAATTCAATTGTTGGTTTTAGCAAAAAGGCTTATATAGCACGTTTCTTAAATGATGGAACGGTCAAAATGCGAGCAACTCACTTTGCTGATAATGCTCGTCGCGAAAGCAAAGACGCGATTATTGCCGCTGAGAAAGCGAAGTATCACGAAATGATAGATAGATAGGTGGTTAGCATATGGAACTACCGATTAACCAAGCGTTTGATTTAATTGAGTCTGGTAATTTCCCCTGGATTGATGAAATGTTTACTGAGAACATTCCCGAAAGTCTAGACGTTAATACGATTGCGAAAGAAAACATCGTATTGATTACGGATTTTGCGAGTGAGCCAATACTTTATGCCAACAGAGATTTTAAAGGTTGGCAAATTGGTGTGGAAGTTCAAATTTTCTACAAACTCAAAAAAGACTTCAATTATTTAAACGAAGAAATCAAACTAGCTCAGTTGTTTAAAGCAAACAACTGGCAGATTGATCAATCAAAGAATCATATTTTAGACCCTGACACGAAGCAAGTGAGTAAGGTCTTTTATTTTACCAAAAATGAAATTTTAAAGGAGAATGAAAAATGAGCGAA
>NZ_JBWXVG010000019.1:0-4447 GCF_059901005.1 Fructilactobacillus sp. X7R9C1
ATCGACTGGGTTGCTTTTGGAATCCTTGACGATGAGGGGAAGCTTATCACTGGAAAAGACGGATTAACTAATTCTGGTGTGATTAAGATTGATGGTGACGGTGAAGGTGCTACTACTGCCAATATCACCACCATTGAAGAAAAAGGTGAGATTAAGTTTGGTAATAACCAACCTAAACGAGTTAACCATGGTAAATCTCATCCAGAAATCGCATTGACTATGCTTGATATGCCACGTCCAGTTTTGATGAAGTTACGAGGCTTTGTTAAATCTGGTGATTCTGGTTATGTATTAAAATCAGGCGCTAAACCAAATGTTGCAATGTTGATCAAATCTTCTGACTTAGATGACAGTGCATTGTACGAAGGTTTTGCTAATGGTGAATTAATCCAAGCTGCCAATAACCACGGTACTGACAACACGAAGGAAGTTGAAGCTGACACTACTCTTAGTTACCAAGCTTTAACTCCTATTGCTGACGGTGTTTTTGCTGATTCAAAAGGTGTTAAACAACCTTACAAGACTTGGGCAGAAACTGATGAAGGCTTTAAGTCAGTAGATATGCTTAAAGAAACATTTGGTGGATACACTGGTTCAGATGTTGATAAACTACCAACTCGTTTAGACGATGGTACTAGAACTAACAACGACCCAAATTCATCAACTGACACTAGTCACGTTACTCAATAAAAATAAATAAATCTTAGTCGCCGATGAAATTCACAGTATGGATAATCCAGGCGGCTTTTTTAATAGGGAGAGTTTTTTATGACAATTAAAATCAATACTGAAAAAATCGGCTTATCAAAATCAATTGAAGTTAAACCAAGTTTGAAAATGCGTAAGTTGTCCAACGAAATTATGAGTACTTTGAATAAAGTTCAAATCAAAGGTATCCGTCAACAAATTGCGGCTCAAAAAGCACAAAAGAATGACGATACTGATGAGAACAACTTGGAAGCACAATTAAAGAACGCTGAAGACAACCACGAACAAATGGAATTAACCGAAAGCGTTGTTGATAAGTCCCTTGACTTCATTAAAAAAGTTTTGAAACTAACTTCAAAACAAATGGATACAGTCGAAGAAAATGTGGAAAACGAAGAAGCACTTGGAGTTTACGTTTCATACATCGTAGCTCGTTTAAATGGTGTTTCTGACAAAGAATTCGAAGAATCACAAAAGCAAGAAGCTAGTACGCAAGAAAACGAAACGTTAAAAAACGATTAGTACGTCTGAGATTATCAGAGGAAGACTTAAATAATGATATGGAAGACATGGACTACTTAAGCCAGCAAATGATGGTAAATGGTGGTATGGCTCCCAGTGATTTAGATGATCAAGATTACTTTGAATTAATGAACGTCTTAAAAGCAAGACCACGCGATAAGCGACCGATTTCTGCTCATGAAGCTATTGGTCGCTTGCGTGGCAATTCTAAAGGAAAGGAGGAATAACATATGGCTGGAAAAGCGTCTTATGATATGTCGACACGGATTGGTGTTGATACTTCTGGTGCAGTTCGTAGCATTCGTGCTTTAAACACCGCTGTTAGTGCGGCTACTTCGGCTTGGAAAGCGCAAGAAGCCTACAATAAGTCGATTGGTGATTCTTTTGGTGCAGTTGAAGCTAAGGCTAAAGGTCTTACTCAAGCTATGAGTAAGCAACAAGAAAAGATTAACGCTTTGAAAGCAAAACAATCTGAACTTGATACTTCTACTAATAAAGGTGCTACACAGTACGAAAAGTTAACCACACAGATTAATCGTGCTGAAACTAAGATGTCTTCGATGGCTGCTCAAGAAGAGCGGACAAACAAGCAACTTCAGTATCAAAAGAGTGGCTTAGCTGATTTACAACATGGTTATCAGACGGCAACCAATGCTACCAATGCTTATGTCGAAAGGCTAAAAGCTGAAGGTAATACACTTGGTGCTCAAAAGGAACAATTAAACGGCTACAAACGTTCGCTTGAGAATCTAACTTCACAGTACAAGATTCAAGATAGAGAGTTGTCTGCTAACAAGAGTTCTGTTAAAAGCACGACTGAAGCCTACAACAATTCTGTTGCGGGCTTGAAGCGGATGGAAGCTGCTGGTATGAAGAGTACTGAGTCGTACAAGCAACAGTCTCAAGCAGTTCGAAACACAAAGCTGGCTATGGATCGTGCCAACGAATCTTATACCGTTCAAGCTACCAGGTTAAATAAAACTGGTGCTGAAATTGCTAAAAACAAGACTCAGCAAAACGAATTAAACAGCAGCATCAAGAAGATTGATGGTACACCGTGGGAAAAGCTCCGTGCTAAAATGAGCGAAACTAATAAAACGGGTGAGAAAACTCATTCGATGTTCAAATCAGTTTTAGCGGCCAACTTAGCTACTAAAGTGATTTCGTTTGGATGGCAAGAAATTACCATGCATATTGGTGACGCCTTGAAGTCTGGTATGGAGTACGACAAAGAGCAACAGAAAATGGTTGCTACTTGGACTACTTTAACTGGGAATACCCATGCTGCTGATGGCATGGTTAAAAGTGTCAACAATCTATCAGTTGCTACCGGTCAGTCGGTTCAACAAACTGATGAACTAGAACAAAAGTTCTATCACTTGCATTCTAGTAAGCCTGAAGCTGACAACATGACTAAAGCGATGTTAAACATGGCCGATGCGGTTGGTTTAAACGGACAGCAGATTGATGCTGTTTCTCAAGATATGACAAATGCTTTGTCTCGAGGAAAAGCGTCTGCCGGAGAAATTAACCAGATTACGCAATATTTTCCAATGTATCGTGAAGAGCTGGCTAAGAGTAAAAATGTAACGGTTCAACAACTGAATGAAATGGTTAAAAAAGGCCAAGTTTCTGCCGACGACATGGAAAAGGTTTTCGAAAAACTTGGAAATGTGAAGTACGGTAAAGCTGCTGAAAACATGTTATCAACTATGGTAGGTGCAGAACGTACTATTAGAGCACGTGTGCCACAACTAATTGGTGACATCGAAAAACCCTTTATGCAAATGCAGAACCCGTTGTTCCTAGCGGTTTCGAAGTGGACTTCTGACCCTAGAACTGATCAGGAATTCAAGAAGTTGGGTAAAGCAACAACTAAGTCGATTAATACAATTACTAGTGCATTTACTAAGTCTTTCAGTGTTAAAGACATGCAAGGCGGCATGGATAAAATGCTAGAAGGACTGACTAACAGTGTTACTAAATTTGGTAACACGGTAGCTGCTCATTCAAAAGACATTAAAGCGTTTTTCGCTTCATTTAAGCAGACAGGTACAGCACAGATTAAGTTGTATGGAGCAGTTTTTAAAGACTTAGCTGTTATCCTGGTACCACTTTTAGATCAACTGGCACGACATTCAAACGTGTTTGCACCGATAATAGCTGGAACTATCGCTTATGGTCAAGCTACAAAAATGTTAGGTCCAGCAGCAGGGATGTATGGTACGCTTTCTAAATCTCTTATTGGTACGAAAGATGCCTTTTCTGGTTTTGGTAAAGGAGTAGGTATTACTGAAAAAGCAATCGGTGAGAATGCTTCTAAAACTGAAAAAGCATTTGGTGTGATTGGATCATCGGCTGATAAAGCAGCTAAAGGTTTAATTAGCTTTGGAAAACATCCAGTTCAATCCATTAAAACTGCAAGTAAAGCAGTAATGGAATTTGGTTCTAAAACGGTTAGTGCGATGAAAACAGCAGCAGTAGCTGTATTTACTAATCCTTTTGCTATGATTGCTGTTGCACTAACTGCTATTACGATTGGTGTCGTTGAGCTTTACAAGCATTGCAAACCTTTCAGAGATTTTGTGAACGCTCTATGGAAAGACGTTCAAAAGATGTTTGGTGGATTGTTCAAGTTCTTAGGCCAAGCTGTAAAAGAAGTCGGTAAGTTCTTTGGCGGACTTGGGAAATGGTGGGGTCAACAGACTAAGGCTCAAAAACAGGCCAACGATAAGTCTAAAAAAGAACAAGAGAAACAAGCTAAGGCAATGAAAAAAGCCTGGGACGACATGGGTAAAAACCTTAGTAAGTCCTGGAATAGTTTTACTAAAAACACTAGTAAGTCTTGGAATAACATGCAAAAAGATGCTGGTAAACTTGGAAAAGGTATCAGTAAAGGTATCGGAGACGGTACTAAACAAGCTGGTAAACTTACACAAGACTTCAGCAAGCAATCAACTAAAGTATTTGGCAATCTTGAAAAGAATTCTCCTAAGCAATTCCAAGGCATGTGGAAGACTATCAACGGCGTTACTCGGAGTCAATCCAAAGTTAATTCTGATTTAGTTAAAACTGGTAACGACTTAATCCATGGTCACTTCGACAAATTGGGCAAAGACGTCCACAAAGTCGTCAATGACATGTGGAATGGTATCAAGAATCTATTTAGAAACGGCTTCGATTGGATTAACAAATTAACTGGTGGCCGTTTAGGTGA